>JANODQ010000549.1:0-10736 GCA_031412775.1 Pirellulaceae bacterium
ACTTTGGAGTGCTGTGACTTGTCCCAGCTTTTCTTCAAGCGATTCTCAGGCACAAGAACCGCTCCCTCCACCGACAGACTCATTCGCAAAGACTTCCTCGCTAAGTTTACACGGTTGGGTTCGCAGCGTCGCTCGCCCCAAAGCTCCGACAAAGTCGAAGCACTCCAAAGAGTTTGTCGAGCTTTTCTTTTCAACAGTCTGCTCTTTATGATCATAGTGTCATTTAGCAGTTGCTCCCAACCAACTTCGACGCAGATCGCAATCATCGGAAGCAGTTCGATGGAGCCGACTCTAAAAGGGCCTCGTATCATCGGTAATTGCGACAACTGCGAACGCGCTTTTTCACTCGCCGAAGAAATAGCTCGCCGAGTTTCAGTGCTTCGATGCCCACACTGCAACGCGCCTCTCGGGACGATTGATTCGCTCAATCGAGTCCCAGGTCAATCGGTATTGATTGATCGCATTAACGAGTCTACGAAACTGCGTCGCGGCGAAATAATTCTCTTCAATGATGAGTCGTTACTCTTGGAGTCGCAGCAGTATCAGAAGCCACGGCAGATCAAGCGGCTTGTTGGATTCCCTGGCGAATCGATTCGAATAACAGACGGTGATATATTCGTTAACGGTCATCGCTACAAAAAATCTGCAAATGATTTTTTTCGTTCTGCGATTCATGTAAGCGATTGGCCAGAAGCAATCGGATTCATGCACCAACCAGCTAGTCGCTCGCCATTTATTGTTTATCAGTCGACCAGTTTATGGCCAAGAACTAGCGCACAAAGCCCACGAATCTGCTCTCCGATTCTCGACGAGCTTTCGCTCAATGCGGACGAACCATTTGAATTTGTACCTGTTCACGACATTGGAGTCGTGTTTGAATTTCAGAGCGATCTTGCGGTCAATACCGCTATGACAATCGGTATTTGGAGTCGAGGCTTCTTACGGTCGATCGATATGCGATTTAGCGAGCATCATTGCATGGTTGCTTCTTCTGCGCAACAGAATCGAAAGTTAATCGCAACTGTTGGTCATAATCGGCGACTACTTGATTGGAAAGTAAGTTTGAATCGCATGCTTGTAGCCGTCGTTGATGCGAGATTGTTAGTTGCCTCCTTCGATCACGAGAACCGATTCGTGAATTCTGCTGAGTGGGATTTGTACGAATGCCTTGACACAAGCGATCGATTCGTGGGTGCACAAGCCTCGGCAATGCAACCGATTGTGATTTCGGTCCGTGATGGAAATCCCCATGTGACATCCATGAGTGTTGTCCGCGATGTTCATTATCGAGGGCCCCGCGGCGAGGACGATTTTGCCTTGCCTGTTGTCAACGCGTTTCACGTTCTTGGTGACAATGTGCCCATTTCCAGCGACTCGCGATCGGAACTTTCTGCGGGAATCGATCGCAATTTGATAACCGGACGGTTGGTCTTGACAAAGCCATATCCAAGGCTGTAGCCGGCAATCCACTTCGTGACGCGAGTGGTGGCGAATTCATCATCCGCTTTCGATGTCGTAACTCCTTGTTTTTCAACGATTTACAACGTGGCTACTAGATGGATACCCGGTTGTGGAATCAATGCATTTCGCTTATATTTAAGGGTCGGTTAGGTCTGCTTTTTCGTTCGGTTTTGAAGGGTCTTCCACTTGTCTAATTTACCTCCAGAAGATGACGATCTCGACGGTATTCTTCCTCCTGCCGCCGACAGCGGTGACGAGGGAGGAGGAGGCGACTTTGGTGGTGATTTGCCGCCAACCAACCCGGACGACATGGGCGCTGGAAAGCTGATTGAACTACCGATCGAAGATGAACTTCGCAATAGCTACTTGACGTACGCGATGAGCGTTATCGTCAGCCGTGCTTTGCCAGACGTACGCGACGGATTAAAGCCTTCGCAGAGACGAATCCTGGTTGCGATGAACGACTTGAACCTAACCCCAGGTGCTCAGCGAGTTAAATGCGCGAAGATCTCAGGTGACACTTCCGGTAACTATCACCCACACGGTGAAGCGGTCATCTACCCAACGCTTGTGCGGATGGCGCAAGAATGGAACATGCGGCACCTGTTGATCGACAAGCAAGGGAACTTTGGGTCGATCGCGGGTCTTCCTGCTGCAGCCATGCGATACACCGAAGCGCGTCTGTCGCCCGCCTCGGCAATGATGCTTGACGATTTGAAGCTAGACACGGTCGACTTTATTCCTACTTATGACGAAGCGCGTACCGAGCCTGTGGTGCTTCCTTCCAAGTTCCCGAATCTGCTAGTCAACGGTGCAACGGGCATCGCCGTCGGAATGGCGACCAGTATTCCTCCTCACAACCTGCGCGAAGTCTGTGAAGCTTTGATTCGTGTGATCGACGAACCAGAGGTTTCCATACTTGAGCTTTGCCAAATTATCCCTGGCCCAGATTTTCCTACTGGTGGGATCATTTGTGGACGCTATGGAATCCGTCAAGCGTATATGTCAGGGCGTTCGACGATCGTCCTTCGTGCACGCGCGTCGATCGAAGTAGTAAAGATCCGCTCGAGAAGCATCATTCATGAGATTCCATTCCAGCAGTTTCGTGATCGAGTCATCGAAAAGATTGCCGAGCTGGTTCGGTCGGATCGTATCAAAGGTATTTCTGGTATTCGCGATGAAAGCGACTTGAAAGAACCTGTGCGAATGGTGATCGATATCAAACAAGGTCACGATGCTGACATTGTCTTAAATCAGCTTTACCAATTCTCTCCGCTGCAAGATACCTTTTCGATGATCTTCCTCGCGCTGGTGGATGGAAAGCCGCGCGAGCTGAATATCAAAGAAATCCTTCAGGAGTTTATTCGACATCGCGTTACGGTCATTCGACGTCGGACTCAGTTCCTTCTCAGCCGCGCTCGCAAACGAAAGCACGTTGTGGAAGGGCTACTGCTGGCGATGGCCGATATCGATCGGATCATCTTGTTGATTCGTCAAAGCCGCACGCAGCAAGAAGCGAAAGTAAAACTGATGGGGGTCGAATGCCCTGCGTCGATGATGGAACGGGCTTTGGGAGAACGCGGCTTTGCGGATTTCATTCGCGAGCGAGGCGCTTCGGAAATCTATCGGCTGACCAGCGTGCAAACCGATGCGATCTTACGGCTCACCCTGGGTCAGCTGGCAGGCCTGGAGCAAGAAAAACTTGTTGCCGAACACACGTCGTTACTCGAGGAGATCGAGGGCTATCTGGAGATCCTGGGTGACACCGCGAAAATCTATGCGATTATTAAAGCTGACCTGGAAGACATTTCTCGGCGATTTGGAAACGATCGTCGCACAGAAATTTCGGACGAGGAACTTGGCAACTATAACATCGAAGATTTGATTACCGAAGAATCGATGGTGGTTACGATCTCGCACCGCGGTTATATCAAACGAGTTTCATCAGCGACCTATCGCTCGCAAAAGCGTGGCGGTAAAGGGATTGCCGGAACCAAAAAGGAAGAGGAAGATCCAATTGAGCACCTCTTCGTGGCTAGCACACACGCTTACCTGTTGTTCTTCACGAACCAAGGAAAAGTTTATTGGCAAAAGGTTTACGAGATTCCGCAATTGGCTCGCGAAAGCCGCGGTCGCGCCCTGGTAAACCTGTTGAACCTAACACCCGAAGAGAAAATAATGGACTGCGTTGCTGTTCGTGATTTCGATCTACCAGGCCATTTCCTAGTCATGTGTACCAAGAAGGGGGTCGTTAAAAAGACCGCCCTGGAACAATACAGCCGTCCAAAGAAAGGTGGCATCATTGCCATCAAGCTTCGCGAAGGAGACGAGTTGGTCGATGTAGTTATCACGAAACCAAACGATCAACTGGTTCTTGCGACCGCTGGCGGTATGGCGATTCGATTCCCTGAAAGCCAATGCCGATCGATGGGTCGAAACACGTCAGGTGTTAAAGGTATCTCGCTCAAGCGTGGCGACGAGGTTGTTGGAATGGTCGTCGCAGATCCTTCTGCAACGTTGCTCACCGCTTGTGAGTTCGGCTACGGCAAGCGAACGACATTTGGACCGGGGGATGAATTGGCTGGTAAAGATTTGGAAGTCAGTGACGAGGAAGTCACCGAAGACGGAACTGTCATCGATTCGATTGATGTAGAAATACAAGACGATGCACCGGAGGCGGTAACGGAAGATGCTGCGGAAGAGTCTGATGATGTGTCTTCAGCCAATCGCTATCGATCACAACGCCGCGGTGGTAAAGGTGTGATCGACATTAAGACAACCAAGCGAAACGGACGCGTAATTGGTATCACTTCTGTCACGGACCAAGACGAACTGATGATGATGACCGTTCGAGGCAAGATTCAACGTGTAGCCGCTAAGGATGTCAGCGTCATCGGTCGCAATACCCAAGGCGTCAAGATCATGGGTATGGACGAAGGTGACACATTAATGGCAATCGTCCGCGTACCAAAAGAATCCGTTGATGAGGTTGTTGAAGAATCGCAACCATCGCAGCAGTAGTCAATGTAAACATGTATGCGAGATTTGATTGCCAAGTAGCAAAATAGTATTGAACAGCAAATAAAGCGGCACGTGTAACGCTGCTGCTTAGGCTTGCTACCTGGGTGTGGAAAAAGGGATTTCTCTTTAGCCTCGGGTGGCGCGTGGTAAAATACTGCAAAGCCGAAACCCGTGGCTGGCGCCATCGGCTCAGGTTTCATTAGCCCAGGCGACTACTATGGTTGTGTCGTGCCGTAGCTGGCAGGTGTTGCAAATGTGCTTTGTAAGTTCGTGCCCAGTTGGCCGACTTGGTGCATCACTTGGCCGCCCTGTTGGTAGTAGTTACTTGCTTGCTGTAGATAGTTGCTACCCTGCTCCGCAAGTTGCGAGCCACCCATGGAGTTGAGCATGTCCCGAGCGGGTTTTAAGCTTGGATCGATTGTTAACGCATTGTTTAGGTGCTGTCGAGCGACTGGGACATTTTGCCGAGTCATTTGGAGATAAGCCATTTGGTATTGCGCCATCGCTGGCGTTTCAACTTGTTTGATTTCTTGTTCAGCAAGCTCCGTCTGGCCCTCGTCGATCAAGACGCCTGCGAGACTCGAACGATACGATTTGCTTTTCGGATCGATTTTGATTGCTTTCAAGTACTCGGCCTTGGCGAGCGAGAGCTGTGCAGTCCGCGAGTAAACATTTCCCAATTCGGCATAGAGCTCGGCCTGATTGGGCGCAACCTCGACTGCTTTCTTGTAGAACTCTATGGCTTTCACCGCGTCGGATTGCCGATCTTGAAGTCGCGCCATAGCCATCAGTGCGGGGAGATTTTTTGGTTCCGCCTCTAACGCCTTGCTGTAAAAATCAGTTGCCTTTGCGAACTGACCTTGTGCCTCATACATTTGACCTTGGATCAGGAACATCTCAGGCCCGAGCGAAGGCGTTTTGTTTGCGAGCGTCGTTGCGTCAACAGTCGCGTCGGTGCCGGCACTGTCGGTAGGCGTTGTCGTGAAAGCCCCTTTGACAACCGTCTTGGTCTTTCCGAATGCGGAAGTCATCGCAGTTCCCATCGTTGCGAACTGGCCTTTGACGCCCGTCGCAGTTTTGCTGAGCTTTGTTCCCACCGATTCAACTGTCGAAGTGCTTCCAATCTTTGTTGGATCATCGACCGGCTTGGTTGGCCAAATCGAAGTGCGAGCGCCAGGAGTCTGAACACATCCAATGGTGGTCCCGAAAAAGCAGATACCGAGTGCAAGCCGATGATATGGATGTTTCATAGATACGATTCCCCTGTCCGATGGACCAAAATGCGAGGTCTACCCAAGTGAAAGTTCTTCATTTTGGATGAAGCCATTGACCGCTCACCCTCATTTTTATCGAAAGAATCCAAAGGGTATCTTGAGCCGAAAAATCGTTAAACTCGTTTTATTCCGCGCTCAAGGCTAAAGCCAGCGGTTCACGAAAGATGATCTTTTCATCGTTCCTGGATAGGGATTTCGTATTCTGCATCAGGGTGACGAAGTCGGTTGAATGAACTTAGGAAGGTAGTCGATGGTGGAAACTCGCAGCTTGTCCTTTTGTTTATCAAGCTGTTTATTCATTTTGGCGACTAGCTTGTCATCGTAGTCCTCTAGGTACTCATCGACGAAACCTCGCAGCCCTTTACCGAGCTCCTCGGCAATGTCGCCTCGGATTTGACTGATTCGATCAACTTCCATTTTGGTTAGTCGCACTGTCGCCTTGGTTACGGATGGTGAGAATTGCATGTCGGGCGGAAAAATAAGTGGGTTCATCTGGACACTGCATTCAGCATCGATTTCTACTTGCACAGCAACGGATGCGTTGGTGGAGATACTGATGAGTTGCACGTCTCGCTGCCATTGGCTGATGCGTCCGAATACTTCTAGTGGCGTCTCCAAGGTAAGATGAAATGCGAAGCGATTATTAGATAAGTTCCGCAAATCTTTTAGATAGATTTTTAGCGTTGATTGAGGATCTACCAGCTCCAGGTGATAACGTTTCCAAGTTCCGTGCTTGACGGTTTTGTATTTGCGATAGGTTTCGACTTTCAGTCCCTCGTTGCGAAATCGAAAGCCATCATAGACCTCTTTCTGTTTCCCCCATCCACGATTGTCTTCATAGCTAGGTGGCAAATTTTTAAGAACCAACCATCGAATTATTCTGCTAAGTGATTCCTCATCCGATGCCGAAGCTAACGAGCTTGGATTCGAGGATTGGAGATAGCTGTCAAGCGACACCGGCAGATTGATGACCGGCTCCTGAGGACGCTCGGCTGCGTCTGGTTCTATCTGGTCAAATGAATCAAGAAAGTCATCACCCGCGTGAGCCATGTGCGATTTGGATACCGCAACGATCATGGTGATTGTAAGAAAGATCGTTATCAAAAAATGATGATGAGCCATGCTAATTAATAAACGACTGAGCCCCGCGTAGTCGAGCCTCTCCGCAGACTCACAAAAATGCTGCATGGATTTTGCCTTAGCCTGGGGTGACGGAAAGGGCATTTTTTCTGAGCCGTAGGCGCTAGCCTCGGGTGCTATCTTGCAAATTTTGGCAAATCGAAACCCGTGGCTAGCGCCATCGGCTCAGGTTTTAAAGACCGAGCTAAGTGAATTTGCGAACATGAGTCCCAATTTACGCGGCACGCAGGGTTCGGCTGCTTGTTGCCCAGCGGATCCAGTCACGGACCTCTGCTTCGTCTGCGGCTGCCGCGCCGCGTAGAACGCGTTGACCCGCTTTGCTGGATGCAAAGGTGACGACTTTGTTGACCAAGGAGCTGACGTTTGAAGCAGCAAGTTGCTCGGCGGTTGTGATTCCGGCGGCGACTAACTGCTGTGCATCGTGTCCGCGAAGGTTTGGAATACGGCAAACCAGCGTGGCTTGATTCTGCCAGTCTACGATCGTTGCCGCAGTTATCCGCTTTTCTTCAAGCTGTGTTGCAACGGTCGTCGCGTTGGCGCAAAGGAAGTCATTTACCGATTCAATTCCGATCGCGTTTAGCTGCTCGGCAACGCTTGGACCAATACTTGGTGCATCGACAATCGGGCTGCTTAAGTCGAGACAGAACTGAAGTGTTGATTTCTTGCTTGACGCGACTGACTTGGAAGCAGGAACGCTATCGACGATTCGAGTTCGTTCAGATGGTTGCCCTTGTGTTCGATCTAACGTTCGCTTCTGTGCTCTCTCTCGAGTTGGTTGTTCGCTTCGAGGAGCGTATCTTTCGCCGGCTCGTTGTGCTGCGCGAAGTCGCTTTCGTCGGCTACTTGGTCGTTGGATCGATTCGTTGTCAAATCGATGACGAGACACTACGCGACCGGCTGAGGCAAGCCAAGTGGTCATTCGAGAGACCTCAAAGTTGCTACCGCTTCGAAGTATGTTTTGACCTTGTCGAGTAGTGAGAAATTTTTCAACCGTCTTGAGCAGTCTTCCTCGAGGAATTGCGGCAAGATCCGCTGCATCGTGTACACCGCAACCGACGAGAATCCTTGCGTCGAATGAACGCAAGTTTGGAATCGTACACATTAGTCTCTGCTCGGCCTGTCGGTCCGCAATCTCTTCTGCGGTCACACCCAAGCTTGCCATGCTGTTCGCAATCGCAATTGGATCGACGTTCAGGAATGAACCTACCGATCGGATTCCCATCGATCGAAGTCCGGTCGCAAGTGACGCTTGTCCTCTTGCGGCAGGCATCTGCATGTTAGGTGCATCTTCAATTGGACTTCGTAGCGAAAGAAAAAAGGTTGCATGGGTATTTGTATTAGCGGCAGGAACTCGCGGCGTCGACAATGCTGTATCTTCGCTTGCGGTTGGGTAATCCCTAAGTCGATAGACACTCGGCGGCACTAACTGTGCTGGTGCAGGTTCTTGCCAAGTACCTTCAAAGGGACTTCCTGCGTTTGATTCAGCGGCAGCCGAAAGCTGAGCATTGATATCGGAATACGCCGGATCGTAGTACCGCGGAGCATTGAAAGCTGCCGGTGCGAGCGTGGTTCGAGCAGGTTGTATAAAGGAGTCGGTCGACAACGCGGGAGCGGCGACGTTGGCGATGGGCGAACTCAACTGAGCAACCCAACCATGATGACCGCGAACACGCTGAGCAACTTCTGATTCACTAGTCATCAAGAGAACTTGCTGGCCTTCGCGAGCGAATTCAATCAAGACTCGAATCAAGTGGTCCAATGTGGCTCCATGGAAACCGTCGAGTGCATCATCGAGAATCAATGGTAACCGTCCGATACGATGAGCCGCCGACTCGCAAATCGCCATACGAATCGCAAGCTCCACCAATTGTCGTTCCGACGATTGAGATGCTGGGACAGCATGATCCATGCGATTCAAATCAGGTCGATAATCACGATAAACTTCGCGATAGCTTTCAGGGCGACCTTGTTTTGCAAGACCGGCCGCGAAGCCAAGATCGCGGCGGAGAGCTTCCATAGCCCAAGTTGGCAAACGTCGAAGCGATCCTGCGGAAAGCTCCCGAACGTATCGCTCGACTGTTTGTAAAAATGCGCCTTGAGTCGCATCGTGGTAGGGTCCATTGCCTCGCAGTTGTTGCTGAACTTCTGCCAGTCGACGACGAGTCGTTTCGTAGAGATCCCAACTTTTCAAGACTTCCTCAGCGTAAAGAACTCGCTGCTGAATCTCTTCCATCTCCCATGCAGCGGTTGCATTCTGACCAAGCTTTGTGCCGTCAAGATACATCTTGCTTTGGAGTTCTTCAATCAGCGCAACAAGCTCCAATTTGCGAGCCGCAACCACTTCTTGTTCGCGGTGCAGATCGGCTAGACTGCTACTGACTTGCTTCGGTGCAACACGGTGCTTTGAATAACCAACCCATGAACCATAGTGGTCATGTTCGGTAGTATTGGAACGCGCGTAACGGCCACTGGACGGTTGTTTTTCCGATGTGCTTTGAAAGCCAGACGAGTCGCCATCAGAATAACCAGTTGACTCGGGGCTACGGCGGTGTTCGAGAATTTCTCGCGAGAGATCAGCAAAGCGAGCGTCTAATTCAGAGGCTTCGGCACGCAGAGCAACCAATTGCGATTCTAGATCGCGATAAGCAGGAGAACCGGGTACGCTCGAGAAACCGCCGTTGACGCCGGATGTAACTGCGGCAAGGGAAGGCCCGCGACCGGCAGCCGGTAGCAAGTGACGCTCGGGGTGCAAACGAATTTCTTCTGCGCGGCTTACCAATCGATCACGCTCGGTAGCCCACCATGCGCGATCGCGGTCATCGACGCGAAGATGATGTAGTCGTTGTTCTAATCGGTGTTGCTCAGCCTTCAACCGACGATAGGTTTCATCATGTTGATGCCCTGTTGCAACGTGAATGCCCAGCTCGCGAGCCGCTTGCCAAAGACGCTCAGGAAGTGTCTCTCCGAGTCGTCCGCAAAACACAGCATCATAAATTTCACTGCCAATGCGATGCCATGGTTGCTCGGAGGTTTGAGCGTGTGGATAGGACGCATCGGTTCGTAGTGAACTCTGTCGACCGAAATGATAAGGCCCATCGAGGCAGTAGTCGCGATCGCTCGAGCAATCTGCAGACGAAACTACCCGTGAGGTTCCCGCCGTATCGGCCCATTGAAGCGAACCCACTAAACCATCCACGGCTACCCGACCATAGCCGCTCGAGTCGCGATGGCGGTTGTACAAAAGACCGCGAACGAATCGGGTAATCGTGCTTTTACCAGCGCCTCGGGCACCCCAAACAGCGTTCAGCCCCGCAACAAATGGCCCAAGATGAATCCTGCTGGATCGGTTTTGCGGGTCGATATCTATGCTTACTAGTCGCATCGGTGGCTCCTCCGTGGCCTTCAGTTTTTCAGACAATGTCCTCGAACTTCAGCGACTACCGCGATTTCTGCCGCGGGCTACCGAGTTCGGTCTCCGCTTAAACTAGCAGACGCCGGTATTCTGGGTAAAGATGGATTCCACAGCTGAACTTAAGGAAAAAGACAAGCTTTTCAAATTTTTTTTAGATTTTCTGAAGACTGCGTCTCGAACTTGCCTTCGATGCTCGGCCCAACGTACTAAGCCTGAGGCGCTTGCCGATCTTGAAGACTCCAACATCAATGCTCGGCTAGCGCCTCAGGCTCAGGATGCCTTTCGTTTCGGTTACTAGCGCGACGATTCAAAAAATGGCACAGCGAACCTTGCGACAGAATGATCCAAGGGACCTAGCTGCGAGAATCCAACGCGAGATTTTGGTTGCTTTGGTGTTTTCTGCAAGTTTCGGGTCGTTCAGCAACCGC
>JANODQ010000550.1:0-16193 GCA_031412775.1 Pirellulaceae bacterium
CATCGATTCGATCTTGGTGAAAACTCAACTTCGATTTATCAGCACCAAAGATCTTGTCCCACTGGGGGAGTTTTTCTTGCAGCGTGGTGAAGACCCGAAAGAAGTCCTTCGGATCTGTTTTGACCAAGCGATCAAAAACGAACCCAAGTCTGTCGAGGCTTACCTTGCAACAGCAAGAATGGCATTGAACAAAAGCGATAGCAAGGTCGCTTCGCAGGCGCTCTCCAAAGCTGTCCTGTTAGATGAATTGGACCCGGAAGTTTTTTATCTGCTTTCAAAAGCCTGGAACAATTCCGATCCTGAAAGGGCAACTGACTATCTGAAGCAGTCGCTTGATATAAATGAAAACTACGTTCCGAGCTTATTGATTCTCGCCGAATCGAAGATGTCTAATGAAGACTATACAAGTGCCGAACGGTTGCTTAATCAAATCGAAAAAGTGAACCCTAAACTTCCAAAGCTCTGGGCATTGCGAGCTGCCATCGCTCATTTGCAAGGGCGTTATGAAGAGGAAGGAAACTTTCGGCGGAAGGGGCTTGAACCATGGTCGCTCAATCCTGAAGTTGACTACACGATAGGAACACAACTATCAAATCATTATCGCTTCGCGGAGTCCGTGTTATATCAACGCCGCGCACTGGTCATGGATGAAAAATTTATACCAGCCGCTTCGCAACTCTCGCAAGACGTTCTTCGGCTCGGCAATACCGACGAGGGATGGAAACTAGTCGACGAAGCGCGTACCAAAGATCCCTACAACGTAACGGTCTTCAATCTTAAGCAACTGCAATCGCAGCTTGAAAAGTTCACGATTATTGAGGTTCCCGGTTTTGTCATACGCATGGACCCACGCGAGGAAAAAATCTACGGCAAAGATGTTGTAAACATTCTTAGTGAGGCCCGTCAGGTGCTGACCCAAAAGTATGAAGTGGAACTGGAAGAACCCATCTTTGTCGAAATTTTCCCCAAGCAAAAAGAGTTCGCAATTCGAACGCTCGGCCTGCCCGGTGGTCAAGGGTTGCTGGGTGTTTGCTTTGGTCGCCTGATCACGGCCAACTCACCTGCCGCACTCTCGGTCGACTACAACTGGAAAGCCGTGCTTTGGCATGAATACTGTCACGTGGTAACACTTCAAAAAACAAAAAACAAAATGCCGCGGTGGCTTTCGGAAGGAATCTCGGTACATGAGGAGCGGCTTGAGAATAAGACGTGGGGTCAGTCGATGGATCCAGTGTTTCGCGAGATGATACTCGGCGATGACTTTGTTCCAATCAGCCAACTCAGCAGCGCCTTTCTGCGTCCCAGTAGTCCCATGCAACTTCAATTTGCCTATTTCGAGTCTTCGCTTGCGGTCGACTTTTGGGTGGAGACCTACGGCATATCTGCAATGCTTCGATTGCTCGAAGATTTAGCCGTTGGTATGCCTCCCGAGGAAGCGTTGAAGCGTGCTCCGGGGACACTTGAATTGCTTGACAAAGATTTTCGTGAGTACGCTCGCAGTAAAGCTCAAGCGTATGCTCCCAAAGTCGATTTCACTCGTCCCAAGCAACCGCAAACATTGCTCGATGATGCTGAACCCGTTTCTTCAAACACCGAATCTTATTGGAACCTACGCCAGAAGTGCGCGCTTCTGATTCGCGGTAAGAAGTGGGAGGAAGCTCTCGTTGAAGCAGAGAGGCTAAAATCGATTTTCTCCGAGGACGCATCGGCTGACGGGGTCTATGCGTTGCTCGCAACAATCTATCGCTCTCAGGGGGAGCTTGCATTGGAGCGAGACGCTTGCGTCAATCTCGTTGAACGCACATCGGATGCTCGAAGCACATTATTGCGATTGATTGAGTTGGATGAAAAGCGTGAGGATTGGGAGTCGCTTGAGCGGTGGTGCGAGCAGCTCCATGAGATCCAGCCTTTGAGCGCAGATCTTCAGAGCATGCGAGCCAAGGTTGCCGAGAGACGTAACAAACCGCAAACGGCCTTGGACGCACTTGTTTCTTGTCTGGAGCTTAACCCTACGGACCGATCGGATGTCCATTTTCGCTTGGCTACTGCTTTTAATTCACTTGGCGAAAAAGCGAAATCGAAGAGGCACGTGCTGATGGCCCTTGAGGAGTCGCCTCGGTATGTAGAGGCTTTAGAATTGTTCGCAGCGTTGTGTGAAAACGAAACTTCAAATCCTGAAACTACCAGTAACCAAACGAATAGCAACGAAACCAGTAAAAGCGAAGACAGTCCGCGCCAAGCGAAATCAACAGAGGAACAACCCAAGTGAAAAATGCGTTTCGTGCCCGAATCATTTGCTTGGTCTTGTTGGTTGTCTTTGGCATCTCAGCCTTGGCGGTCGCGCAGCAATCACGGCGGTCGCGACGGGGTGGTAGCAACTGGCAAAGTCAAGATCGCGGAAATGTTCCGACTTGGGAAATCGATAAGGCTTTTGAGAAAGATCTATTCACGTTTGTTCGGATCAAATACCAATCGCATGGGTACGGTCGTGGTGGTGGATGGGCGACAGATTATCGAGACAGTGAGCTTAATTTTTCACTTCGGCTTCAGCAATTGACTTCGATGAAAGTCAATCCAGAGCCAATCGTTTTAGAGCTCACGGACCCAAAGCTCTTCGACTATCCATTTATCTACATCATCGAACCCGGTGCGTTGATGTTCTTTGAAGAGGAAGCGGTCGCGTTGAGAAGATACTTGCTCAACGGAGGCTTCTTGATGGTGGATGATTTTTGGGGAGATGAAGAGTACGATAATTTTGCGAATGAGATGAAGAAGGTTTTTCCAGATCGAGTCGCGGAAGAAGTACCGCTAGACCATGAGATTTTTCATTGTGTCTATGACTTAAAAGAGAAGCCTCAACTTCCTTCCATTAACGCCGCTTGGTCAGGCAGAAATTCGGGAGTAATTTGGGAGCCACGAGATGATTCCGATACGAGTGTGCCTCACTATCGAGCGATTCGTGACGACGCAAATCGGATCATGGTATTCATTTGTCATAACACGGACTTAGGCGATGGTTGGGAACGTGAAGGAGAAGACCCGTGGTACTTTGAAGAATTCTCGGTCAAGAAGGCATATCCTTTAGGTATCAATATTGTGACCTATGCCATGACACACTGATAAATGATAAATGAATACGACACTTTTCCGCGAACGCCATTAGGTTTTGCTTTCAATCGTACTCGTGCTCCTGCTCGTACTCGTACTCGTACTCGATAGAATGATTCGAATTGAGTACGAGTACGAAAAGAGAGGAACTACGAATAAAACCTTTAATCAAATGGTGGCGATAAGCGAGGAGTGTCTTAACTAGACGAAACCGATCGGATGTAATCGAGGTATCATCAACGTCGGCCGTAAACATGTTGATACAAGTTGCGATTCGAAAACGACTGCTCGCGTTTGAGTTCGTTCAAAGACTTATATAAAAACGACTCTTAACACATTGACTTTTTACACATCGATTTTTTACACATCGATTTTTTACACATCGATTTTTTAGACACGGAAGAGAACATCTTGAATACAGAAATCGCTCAGTACGAAGAAGAAGCTGCGATTGTGCAACAGATACGTGAGGGGCGAGCTCGTATCTATGCCGAGCTATCGAAAACCATTATTGGGCAGCATGACGTGATTGAGCAATTGCTCATTTGTCTTTTCTCGGGTTCCCATTGTTTGATTACGGGAGCGCCCGGTTTAGCGAAAACGCTTCTTGTTCGAAGTGTCGCTCAGGTCTTCCATTTGGAGTTTAGCCGTGTACAGTTCACACCTGATTTGATGCCTGCAGATATTACCGGAACGGAGATCTTGGATGAGGTCGATGGCAAGCGAGTCCTTCAGTTCGTCAAAGGACCGATCTTCGCCAATGTGATATTGGCAGACGAGATCAACCGAACTCCTCCGAAAACGCAAGCGGCACTTTTGGAAGCGATGCAGGAACATCAAGTCACTGCGGCTGGAAAACGATTTCCGTTGCCGGAACCCTTTTTTGTCCTCGCAACGCAAAATCCGATTGAGATGGAAGGGACTTATCCACTTCCGGAAGCTCAGTTGGACCGATTCATGTTCAACGTGAATATCGACTATCTACCTTACGCAGACGAACTGCGAGTGGTTTTGCAAACAACCAGCCGTAAGCCGGAACCGATTCAACCGCTGTTTACCGGCGAAGATGTACTCAAGTTTCATGAGATGGTTCGACGCATGCCGATCGCTGAAGAGGTCGCTGGCTACGCGGTCCGTTTAGTGGCCTCAACGCGACCAGGACGGGATGAAGCTCCCGCATTTATCAACCAGTGGGTAAGTTGGGGGGCTGGTTTACGTGCAGCGCAGATGCTTGTACTGGGTGCGAAGGCAAGAGCTCTACTAAACGGGCAATCACACGTTTCTCGCGACGATATTCGGGCGCTGATCCATCCCGTTTTGCGGCACCGGATGCTACTAAGCTATAAAGCCGAAGCGGACGGAATCTCGATCGAAGCCTGCATTGATCGGCTGATCGTAGAAACGAAGTAGATCGGCTTCTTCATCGTTTCTTCACAATTTCTTAACACTTCGCCGTTAGGATTTAAAGTTAAGACTTTCGCTGATAAAAAGCGTACCGTAACACGATGTGCAATTGAGTGACCTCCAAAAAGGAACCACTCGCTTGCGGTTCCTGTTAGATTCACCAATTATTGGCGATTGCTTAACGAAGTTGTGCGGGCTTATCTTATGTAAGTTCAAACTGTGGTTGGACTACTTCGTTGTGCGACTTTCGGGCTTTTGAGTGTTCGTGGAGAATAACTAAATGAGTCAGTTTATGCTTATCAATAACATTCTTGGATCGAGTTTGCCTCGCTGTTTTTTCGTCGGGATCATGGCAATCGCTGTCTCCCAAGGATTTCATCCGGTCAACGTTCGCGCCGCCGAGCCAATTTCGATTGCTATCGACGGGTCTAGTACTGTTTATCCAGTCACCGAAGCGGTTGCCGAAGAATTTCAAAAGGCGACAAAAGGTCGGGTTCGAGTAACCGTTGGCATTTCTGGTACCGGTGGTGGATTTAAAAAATTCGTCCGAGGTGAAACCGATATTCAAGATGCTTCGCGACCGATTCTTACGGCGGAAATGGAACAAGCGAAAGCTAACCAGATTGATTACATCGAGCTACCGATCGTCTTTGATGCGCTCACCGTTGCTGTCAATCCAAAAAATACTTGGGTCGATTATCTAACCGTTGAAGAATTGAAGAAACTCTGGGAACCGGCCGCTCAAGGCAAGGTGATGAAGTGGAGTCAGATTCGTTCTACTTGGCCAGATGAGAAGATTGAGTTGTTCGGTGCTGGAAGCGATTCGGGGACTTTCGATTACTTCACCGAAGCGATTGTTGGAAAAGCCAAATCCAGCCGCGGTGACTACACAGGTAGCGAAGACGACAATGTTCTGATCCAAGGAATCGAAGGCAACGTTAACGCTCTCGGATACATTCCTTTCGCCTACTACGCACCAAACATGCGACGATTGAAGGCTGTGCCAATTCAGTATGACAAAAACGTTGTGAAGGAACCTGTGCTCCCGAGCAAGGAAAACGTGCTTAAAGGTCTATACAATCCCCTAGCTCGCCCGCTCTTTATCTACGTCAACGCCAAGTCTGCTAAAGAGAAACCTGCTGTAAAAAAATTCGTTGAGTTCTTTATTGAGAATGCCGAAGCGATTGCAACTCAAGTAAAATATCTTCCGCTGGCCGAATCGGACTATGAGAAAGTTATGGAACGATTCGAGTCAATGAAGTTGGGGACTGCTTTCGGTGGTGTACCGGAGGTGGGAGTAAAAGTTGAGGAAATCTTGAGTCGTGAACCGAAGAATTAATTGAGGCGTTCGTGGCAATCGAGTCAGCAGAAAAGGCTGGTCCAAAAAAATATCAGAGAACTCGTCAAGGGATCTCGACTAGGCAACGCGTTATGGAGGGGGCGATTGAGTGGGCTTTGTTCCTCGCGGGTGCTTCGTCGATTGCGATCACGGTCGGCGTCCTCTCGGTATTGATCTATGAGTCGGCCGGCTTTTTCGCGCACGTTTCCATTTGGGAATTTCTGACGGGAACACAATGGTTCCCGCAATTTGATCCGCCAAAATTTGGCATATTGCCTCTGATCTGTGGGACGCTTGTCACAACCGCTGTCGCACTTTCCGTAGCGATTCCAGTGGGCACGATCATTGCGATCTACTTAAGCGAGTATGCTCCGCATCGATTAAGGAATTTTTTGAAGCCGGTCCTCGAGCTTCTCAGTGCAGTTCCAACGGTGGTCTACGGTTTCTTCGCGCTTTCATTTGTCACTCCGTTTCTGCAAATGTTCATACCTGGCCTCCCTGGGTTTAACATGCTTGGGCCCGGATTGGTGATGGGAGTAATGATCATTCCTTACGTTAGCTCGCTCAGTGAAGATGCGATGCACGCGGTACCAATGACCATGCGAGAAGGCTCTTACGGGATGGGAGCGACGAAGATGCAGACCGCTTGGCGAGTTGTATTCCCGTCGGCTCTTTCCGGGATCACAGCCGCATACATTCTTGGTATCTCGCGTGCGCTTGGTGAGACGATGATTGTCGCATTAGCAGCAGGGCTTGAACCGACACTGACGATGGATCCGCGTCAGCCTGCGGCGACTATCACGGCTTACATTGTTCAAGTTAGCGGCGGAGATCTGCCTCACGGTAGTATCGGATACCAATCTATTTTTGCGGCCGGCTTGGTCCTACTGTTGATGACTTTAGTTTTCAATGTTTGGGGCTATCGACTTCGAAAACGTTATCGAGAGATTTACTGATCATGATCGCTGATAACCTATCTAATTCAGAGAAACCCGATAGCTCGCCTGCCGTTCCATCGGTAACGTATTCGGCGGGAATATCGCCGGAAATCATCGCTGGGCTGCATCGTCGCAAGCGATGGGATCGTGCTTTTTCAACTTGCGGTTTTCTCTTGGCGATGGGTGCATTGAGCGTTTTAGCGATGCTCTTTGGGCAACTAGTCTATGAGGGTGGTGGTCGGCTATTTCGCGGACACTTTGTTAATACCGACGGTTTTTCACCAAAAATCAATGAGATCGCCGGGATTCTCCAACACAACGGGGACGATCTTGCTTCTGGCTGGGAACTTGTACAACGACCTCTTACGATCGCCAATGCAACCGAACGATTGACGGCCGAGGAGCTCACAAGTTTGATCGGTAAAAAAGTATTTGTCGACGGTGACGTCCCATCGACAGGCTTATCCGAAATGGAGAGCAACTCGATCGCTGCTTCTGACGAAGAGAGCCCCAAGAAGTACAGCAAAGTAAGCCTGCACGGAACTCTCTCGCAAAGTAACGGAAGCTGGATCGTAACGCCAAGTCCGATTGCTATTCTCCCTGTCGAGGGACAAGGGTTGGACAAGAGTTGGGTCGGGAATCAAGTCGCTGTCGGCTTTGGTCTTGTCAAGTCGCTGCCACTGAAAACGAAGTCAATTGAAAAGCTTTCGTTTCAAAACTTCTTCGCTTCAAAGCCTTCCAGCAAAGCAGAAGAAGCCGGAATTCTGACTGCGTTGGTCGGCAGCGTGCTCGTTGTTATTGTAACAATGTGTTTAGCTATACCGCTCGGAATTGCTGCCGGAGTTTGGTTGGAAGAGTACGCCAAAAAGAATTGGCTGACTGCACTGATTGAAATCAACATAGCCAATCTAGCTGGTGTTCCCTCGATTGTTTGGGGGTTAATGGCGCTTGGGATTTTTGTTTATTTCCTTGATCTCGGACGTAGTATTCTTACCGCTGGGCTCACGCTGGGATTGCTTGTATTACCGATCGTAATCATGGCAACTCGCGAAGCCATTCGGACTATTCCTTCGCACATTCGCGAAGCGTCCTATGCATGCGGTGCAACAAAATGGCAAACGGTTCGTCATCACGTCATACCGTACTCGATGGGTGGTATTCTTACCGGTACTATCATTGGGCTTTCGCGAGCGATTGGCGAAACGGCACCGTTGATTACGATCGGCGCATTGACGTTCGTGACAAGCTTGCCAGCGTTTTCTTGGAGTAACCCATTCGCTTGGTTGAACTCTGGATTTACTGTCATGCCGATCCAAATTTTTGGATGGGTTTCGCGTCCGCAAGAAGACTTTCGCGAGAACGCCGCAGCCGCTTCGATCGTGCTTCTCGCTCTTACGCTCGCTCTCAACACAACCGCCATTTACTTCCGAAACCAGCTTCGCAAAAAGATCAAATGGTAAGAGAGTTGGCAGTTGCCAGTTTGCAAATGACAGATGCCTGCAAGACTTTTAGTTGGGTTTTCATTTCCATTTAGATTTATCTTTCAAATATCAGAACCTCCTAACCGTGCCGATAACGACTTCTGAATCAAACAATGCCGAATCGAAGAAGCCGGACATCAAGGTATCTGGCTCGCTCGTTTCGATGGATCCGTCGAAGATCAAAGCCGACGTCCAGAATCTAAACTTCTGGTATGGCGAAAATAACGCGGTAAAGAACCTGACGATTCCTATCGCCGATCGCAAGGTGACGGCACTGATTGGTCCTTCGGGATGTGGTAAGAGCACTTTTCTGAGATGCTTCAATCGAATGCACGATCTCTATCCAAACACTCGCTATGAAGGGCAAATTATTCTTCAGCCGCATGGTTTGGATTTACTCAGCAAAGCGGTCGATCCGTTGGAAGTCCGCATGCGAGTTAGCATGGTTTTTCAAAAGCCCAATCCATTTCCAAAGTCAATCTTTGAAAATGTTGCTTACGGTCTGCGTATTCGCGGTGTACGCGACAAAGCCTTTATCGCTGAGAAGGTGGAAACGGCCTTAAAGGGAGCTGCCCTTTGGGAAGAGACCAAGAACCGGCTTCAACGTCCCGCCTTCAATCTATCAGGCGGCCAGCAACAGCGACTCTGTATCGCTCGAGCACTTGCTGTAGAACCTGAGATTGTGCTTTTTGACGAGCCGACCAGCGCACTCGATCCTATCGCTACCGGCAAGATTGAGGACTTGATCGATGTCCTCAAGGAACGACTCACTATTGTTATCGTTACCCACAATATGCAGCAGGCTAGCCGGGTCTCGGACTACACTGCCTTTATGTATTTAGGCCAACTGGTCGAATTCAACGAGACGCAAAAGATGTTTGTCTCGCCAACCAACCCGCTCACCGAACAATACATCACTGGCTCATTCGGATAACGAGAATCAAACTTATCTATCCAATACGGATTGAAGGTTTGGGACTAATTATTGCCAAGAATTGACTGTTCTGCTCGACTGTTCTGCTCGACTGTTCGGCTCGACTAGGAATTCAACGTAATTCATGACACGTAACCGGATGCGTTGCTGTTTTCAACAATACTCGGAGAAGGAACTACGCTGTCCGACGGCGTGCGTGTAGCAATTCCTGCTACCAACGTCCCATCAATTCGCTGTCTCAAATCCATCGAATAAGCTCGCATCTTGCCAGTTCCTTGTGCTAAATTCTTGCGATCATTTGGGTTATCGAAAAGTGGGCAGCGTTCCTGTCGCCTCAGGCTCAAAAGTAATGTTTTGTCCGGAACGCTCAGGCTCTAGCAAACGCGTAGCTCCGGCGACCTGCGTGAAATGTCGCTTTGTTTCGAGCTTGGCTTACTTGGCAGATCCGCTTGTTTGCGGCGAATAATTACATAAACCACTGAGGAATAAATCGCTACCAATCAGTTGTATTCGCAGGTCTTCAATTAGATTCGCGATATCCATTCGCAGAACCCCCTGCCCATGATTCGGGACGACGCTCGGAGTACCTCCCACTATTTTAGGAGCGATGTAAACGTGAATCTCATCAACCAATTGATTATCGATTAAGCTCCCGATAAGTCGCGGACCGCCATCAACCAGCAAGTTCGTCATCCCGCTTGGCACAAGAATCTTCGATAACTCTTGAATCATCGTCGGACTGTTTTCATCCGAGCATACAACAACTTCGCAACCATGCTCACGTAAAGCATCGACCCGACGACTATCCGCTGTCGGACCGCAAACGATCAGTGTTCGGTGCTCACCAGAGGAACATACGAGTTTCGAGTCGACTGGGGTGCGAGCTTGACGATCCATAACGATGCGAGTTGGATTTTTATTCCCAAGCAGCGCGTACGGAAAGCTTGCATCAGATCCTGGAGCGGTGGCTCGTGCGTTGAGCATTGGGTCATCTGCAAGAAGAGTTCCCACACCGACCATGATGCCATCCATGCAAGATCGCACTCGATGTGAGTGCTGTCGCGTTTGTTCAGTGGTGACCCATTTTGAGTCTCTACTATGAGTCGCTAATCTACCGTCAAGCGTCATTGCCCATTTTGCAATAATCCATGGCAAACCTGTTCGAAGTCGCTTTAGATAAGGAGCAATCAATCGCTCGCAAGCATCCGCATTGACACCAACCAACACATCGATTTCAGCTTCGCGAAGTTGTTGAATGCCTCGTCCTGCAACTTCTGGAAACGGATCTTGCAAGCCAATGACAACACGATCGGGTTTCGATCGCAATAGTAAATCAACACATGGCGGTGTCTTGCCAAAGTGAGCGCAAGGCTCGAGTGTTACGTAGACTGTCGATCCTGCGATATCAGCGGCTGACAACTTTGAAATCGCATTGACTTCAGCATGCGGCTGACCAAATCGCTCATGAAATCCTTCGCTCATGCTTTTGCCGTCTTTGACAACAACACAACCAACCATCGGATTCGGTTCTACGCTTCCACGACCTCGTTGAGCTAACTCGATCGCACGAGTCATCCAAAATTCGTGCATATCAGCATGTGTATCAGAAGGTACAGCGATGGAAGAATGCATGACTTCTGCGCGACTTATGAATGATAATGTAGGAATGGATTTGGATTGATCACCGACAAGATTGTAAGTTCGATACGCTTTTCTTACTACTCTGTGAATTTTACTCTGCGAATTTTACTCTGCGAATTTCAATCGCAGTTGGCTGGTCGCGATCGACAACGATAGCGTCGAATAGATCCAACCAAGATGGCTGTCCGATGGCAAGATCCGTTGCACTTGCGCCATCAGAAAATTAAGAGCGAAGCGAGGAGAAGCATTACTCCTTGAATCTACCAGTATCGCTCGACGATGATTTGACCGGGATGTTTAGCTCGCTGGCGTTCGAGACCACGGCTTTCAAGGATCGATTCCATTTCGTTAAGCATATCAGGATTTCCGCACAGCATAACGGCCGAGTCCTTCGGTGATATCGTCAGCTCAGCGGCTTCTTCCAGTGAGCCATCTGCAAGTCGAGTAGTTACGCGGCCCGCGAGTGCGTCGGGGCGACTGTCTCGCGATGTACAGGAAACAAACCGAAACTTTTCCGAATGCGATCGCTTGTAGTCGGCGAACTCGTCTAAGTAAGCAAGATCGCTTGAGTGACGCACCCCTTGAACTAAGACAACCTTCTCATAGCGTTCCCAGACCGCTTTATCTCGAAGCATTGCAACATAAGGAGCTAAACCAGTACCCGTTGCAATGAGCCAAATCGTTTTTAAAGCGGGAGTGTGGCTTAGCGTAAAGCTTCCGGCTGCTTTCGCTGACACGTCAATCGCGGCACCTACTGGAAGATCCCAAAGCAACGTCGTCAGTGCACCATCTTCGACCCGTACGATGTAGAAATCGAGAACCTCCGAGTGGGGTGACGCAACCGAGTAGGGGCGATGGAGGTGCTTTTCCGGTCGTTGCAAACCAATCTGAAGAAACTGCCCCGGTTCGAACGGAGCTACCCCCGGGCAACGGATCGACAATGTAAAAAGTCCATCTGTCCAAATTTTTTTGGATTCAACGCGACCAGCTATCCACTGAAGTGACATACGCAAAGCTACACAGAAAGGGGAGGATTAAAGACGAATCAACGTGAATATCGATTCGACCGCAAATATCTTATCAAATAGTGAGTGCCTCGGGAGAAACGGTCGAGCGAAAGAGGACTCCACCATAGCCCACAACGCGAGCCGAATCACCGCCGTGGCTTGCGCTATTGTCGTAACTTACTTCCTCGACTGTAAAGACTTCGCCTAAGTTAATAAGCGTTTGCATCACGATTGCTGCCGGAACGAGGCCGCACATGCTTATCTGGTTCTCACTACAAACGTCGATCAGCTTTTTAGGATCTCCGCTTACCATGGCAGCGATTGCAAGTCGATCTCGGCGACGATTTTCGGCCTCGCTTTCAAAGTGATTCAAATCGCTTGAAATCACCAGCAGCGGCCGCTCGGGTAAGTCGCGTAAAACTTTTGCGAGTTGCGCTGACGCGAGCATAATCTCGTCCCATGATGAGTTCTTCAGCACGATCGCAACCAGCTTCGGTCGATCATCGGACGACGACAAAGCTTCGAGAATTGGAAGCTGCGTTTCGATAGCGTGCTCGCGCGAATGGGCTGCCGAATCAAACTCCAATCCTTCGACTTCATCAACCAGTTTCTTAGCAAGTTCCGTGTCGCATAGCCAACCTTCGCCACCTGGCAACTCCCAGGCTGTTGATGGCGACATTGCCCATTCAGACCCCATCGACGTATGCTTGGGACCGATCATAAGCAACGTTGAGGGTAACTTTACGCGGCTCCACACATCCATTGCGACTTGTCCGCTATAGCGAAGCCCGGCATGTGGCGTCATAATCGCCAAGGCTTGCGAAGGCGTTGACGAGGCAGGAACGTTGGCCATGAGCTGACCGACCATTGATCGTCGATCTTCCGCTTGGGCAGGATAGAAGGAACCCGCGATCGCTGGCATGCGGACCGTCTCGTCATTATTCGAGTTGGGTGCGTTGGTCGCGTGAAGTTTACTGGCGGTAGAAATATACCCCATCGAGTAGATCCCGATTGCGTTACGACGCATTTTGACGGAAGTTGCCGATTCAACTAGTAAATCGTGCGGGCTTTTGTCGACATCAAAAACAATCGTTACCAGATCGCCACACACAGCTAAAATGGCCCGTTGTGATGGTTTAACACCAGCGATCTCACAACGGCTTAACTCGGGATTTAGCTCGCGACCATTCCAGTCATCGAATCCGATGGTGCCGTGATGGGCTGGGTCAAAAAGGACCGAAACTACTAAATCGATATCGGTCTGCTTTTGGACTTGAGCATTTGCAAGAAACTCTGCAGCGGATTTACAAAGCTCAAACAAGTTCGATTGAAGAGGCATATCGTTTCGAATCGATGTCTTCATCCAATGAGCGAAAGGTTCTCCGGTTGCTGAATCGACGATTGACAGGACAACGCCATGCACGTTCCCGTCCATCGCGTCGGGTGCGTAATAGGTTGGCGTTGCACCCATCGACATTGCGACAACATTTTGAGCGGCAACTTGCTTTAATCTTAATAGACTTGCATCGTTACCCGGTGCCTTCGCTATAGGAAGTTCCACTGGCAGGCTGGTGTGTTCGATCGTGCCTTCAATGATGACTCCTTCGAAGGTTTCAAGGCTTGCTTCCGCATCCAACCAAGCTGACTCAGGTAGGCCCGCTTTGCGACAAACGCCTTCCAGAAACTGTTGTGAAGTCCAATCTTGTTCGACAGCAACGCTTGGCAGAAGGAGTCCGGCTTGTTGTCCAAGAATGATTTTCAGTCCATGCTTTCCTATTTGAATATGATCGACGCGATTCTCTGGAGCTACTGTCAAAACAAGCGGCGATGCGAGAATCGAAACGTCCAACTTCAGATACGGAAGCTCTGCTACTGAAATAGACGGCATCCGTTTATCTTCTTTGGCTGTCCGTCGAGCTGACGAAAGGATCGCTTCACTTAGTGAGTTGGGGTTACCCAAGAAACCACAACAGCCCCGCAATTGCGAACCACGGTAAAGCGTGGTAAACATCCCCATAACTTGTAATGGAGCCAAAGGTCCCAACACATCGAGCCATTCGTTACCAAGTTTGCGATTGCAAACGGTGGCCACGACGACGAGTTGGGTTGCCTTCTGAATCGCTGTCTTTTGCTGCTCGTTCAATTCATCGAGTTTCAGCAGCGACAGGTCTCCAGCTTGCAATTCGGGTGTTGATATAGATTGCGTTGACATAGAGGCCTCTTGAGAAGAGATTTGCGAATCAGTGGATGATGATACCCGAGTTTCCGTCGACGATCGTTCGCGATTGATCAATATCGGCATGATTGGATTACTAATCTTCGCCGAAACATGCGTTTGACGAAAAGAATCTAAGTTTACGGGCTGCCGCTTACGCCCCCAATCACCAGGAGCGTCGCCAAAACGTCCTGATTGTTTCGTGCCACACGCGATGCATTGATCATGCTGCAGTCCATACCTTCCCAATTGATACCAATCGCGTTCGATAAGCAGCGCAGAACACGACCAGCAATAGGTAGAACTCCGCGCGACATCGTGGATGTTACCTACATATGCGTAACGTAGTCCAGCTTGCTTTGCGATTGAGTGCGCCTGGATTAACGTTTCAGGCGGCGTCCTGGGGCGATCCATCATTCTGAAGTCAGGATGAAAGGCTGAGAAGTGGACTGGAACATCCTCTCCCAATTCATTCAAGATCCAATCACACATACGGGTCAGCTCATCCATCGAATCATTTGTATCAGGAATGATGAGGTTCGTGATCTCAAACCAAACATCTGTTTCATGCTTCAGATAACGCAGTGTGTCGAGCACAGGTTGCATGTGAGAGTAGGTGATCTTGCGATAGAAGTCCTCCGAAAATGCTTTGAGGTCAACATTCGCCGCATCCATATGCAAGTAAAACTCTTCCCTCGCTTCTGGAGAAATATAACCGGCCGTAACGGCAACGCTTTGAATTCCAATTGCGTGGCAAGCCTTTGCGGTATCGATGGCATACTCAGCCCAAATGACCGGATCGTTGTAAGTGAACGCGACGCTATGGCAATCGAGTTGTTTCGCAGCTTCTGCAATGAGTTCCGGTTCAGCAATCGAACTTAGCTTGGCAACCTCACGGGACTTGGAGATGTCCCAGTTTTGGCAAAATTGACAACCCAAATTACAGCCAGCAGTACCAAAGGACAGAACGCTCGTACCTGGATAAAAATGGTTGAGCGGTTTCTTCTCAATAGGGTCAATACAGAAGCCAGTGCTTCGACCGTACGTGTCCAGCACCATCTGGTTGCCTTCGACTTTTCGTACAAAGCAAAAGCCGCGGTCTCCCTCCTTCATACTGCATCGACGAGGGCACAAATCGCAAACAATACGCTCGCTTTCTTCATCGCGATGCCACCATCTTCCGGGGTGTACTGCACTCATTGGCTAACTCGTTCTTACAGAATCTCGGTTCCGATTTCGTGGCCACAGTATGATAATATTTGCGAGCAAGATCAAACTACCGCCTTGAACTAAAGGTTCGGTCCACTGCTCGTTGGCAAAGCTTACCCCGGTGAAAAGACTGATCAAGCCTGGCAGAAACAGAGCCCACCCCGAAGCAAAAACGGGTTCGAGTGAATAGATGATCGACGCTTGAGTCGCTGTCACATAGGGTTGATACTTATTCATCCCGATAAACGCGACCAGCGAACAGACCGATCCAAGAATTCCTAAGAGAGGAAAGAAAGCCGGTTTCAGGGCCAGGTCCATCCAATTGGCATCCGTAGTTTCAACGGCCATCGGTGAGCAGACTGCAAAAGTGAGCCCCGCCAATACGATCACCGCTAAAAACATACCGGGGGTTAGCCCTGACGAGTTCACTTGCGATCCAAACCGATCAATCAATAAAATCTGCCCTGTAAAAAATATCGCACCCACGGTTGTCAGGGTGTCACCGATTGACCAAACCTGAAGAGCCTGAGATGTGAAGCTAAGTCCGCTAGTCGAAATGGCGGCAAGTTCGGTTAAAACGCCAACACCTAATAGCGCGACCGCGACTGCTCCACACACGAAAAAGTCCGGTGCGCGTCGAAGAACTACCGCCGTAACGAGTGGAATGAAGATCGCTGTGAGACTTGTAAGGAATCCGCTCCTCGATGCGGGGATCGTCGCTAGCCCAATGACTTGACACATCAATCCAAAATAAAAACAAATCCCGATGCATATCCCAGCTTTCCATTCCAATGCAGACGCGTTCCGAATCAAGCTCCGGACAAATATCGCCATCATGGCGAGCGCAAGTCCAAATCGAATCGAAATCATCCATGCCACCGAACCAATTCGAAGAGCAAGACTAGCTGTCTCCGGAG
>JANODQ010000551.1:0-3820 GCA_031412775.1 Pirellulaceae bacterium
CGTCAGCGTCAGCGTCAGCGTCAGCGTCGGCGTCGGCGTCCTCGTCGGTATTCACGTCGATACCGCGATTGGCTTGCTGAATACTCAGTTGGCTATCATCCATTCCTTCAGTGCTTCCTACAGTATCTTTATCATCCTCGTCTTTATCACTGTAATTGGCGTCCTCTGGCTCATCTTCATCTTCATCAGATTCAAAAGCACTCATCGCACGAAGATTTTCGAGGTCGTCGCTGCAAACAATTCCAAAGTGAAAGCCAGACTGCCCGATGACACAAACGTAAAACGGATCGTGTTCTTCGTCTGGAAAAGTAATCTCGATGATCTTGTCAGATGGTATCCATTTCCAAACGGATGCGTTATAGAAATCACGAATAGCCGCGTAAAAGACTCGCAACTCGCTCTCGGTCACTTCACAGCAATCGAAAAGACTCTCCCGCATGGAGGCATCGCTGCAATGCAAGATCAAGTGTTCGACGGCATTGTCCAGCAGCGAATCTTCATCGACCTCACATTGCTCAATTTCAATGCCGAGGCGCTCTTGAAAAATTGCAACCGTCTCGGGAATGGTATGCGGATGAACTTTGATCTTCACTGGTAGCGTCGGTTCCATGTCTTCTGAAAGGGGATAAAACATTCCTTTCATGATCGTTCTCGCCAAGTAGTCTGCACTTGGGCGAGACTCGGTCAAATCGTGAATACGAATCATTTCCGACCCTTCATCGATGACCAGAGCGACACAAGATTTACGAGGCGTCGCCGCATCAGAAATCCAAATCGGTGGTTGAAAAACTCCGACGTGCCAAACTTCTTCGGATACGGGTAATGACTTTGCTTTTGCCCAATTTTCCTCGGTGAGCTGGACATCTTGATCAACCTTATTGATCACATCCAAGAGCCCTTCCATCATGTCCACCGGGAGTCCCGCTTCGGCGTCGTATTCGCAATCGATTTCTAAATCTCCACAGCGTTTTTGCCAACTACTAGCGAGGCTACGTTTAGTGAGAAGGAGTTGCGATGGACGGTGAGGTTCTTGATTTTGTCCATCAAGCATTGTTTGAACAAGCACATCCCAGAGTCTTGCGTTAGTAGGCTTTTCGTCGTCCGCTTCAACACAGAGCAGTTCCTCTTGGTTGACGTCGTAGACGAATGTGCAAAACGTTGTTTCTGCAAGTTGCTTTGATTCCAAAATCCATGTTGATGGTTCGCGAGGAAGTGATGCGAGCATTTGAATCTGTCGCTTGAAATCAACTTCCGGTGTAACACTTGGTTCTTGAACATAATTTAGTGTATTTCGCATGTGTCGAACGAAGCCTGCCGTTGATCGGATTGCAAATCCACCCACGCTTGCGATCCAGGAAGCTTCTTCCTGGCTGCCAGGTTCGAAGTCGATCGAGTAAGTCTCTTCCCAGTAACCATCTCCTAAGAGCACTTCGATCAAGTGGCTATTTCCCTTGGCGACTTCCTCAAGATACTCAACAGCGAGTTCGGATTTCGGGTCGGATTGGAACTCGATAAGCGATTTCAATAAATTCAATACAGTTTCCGAACAGCAACCTTCAGAGCCAAGTGACGTTACGATGCTTCTTGCAAAACCAAAATGCTCCTGCTCATATTGACGAAAGCAGTGGATTGTAAGTTGTCCTTGCAAGTCCCCTTCGATTCGTTGGTCGATGGTGTGATGAATTTCCAGAACTTCGTCTCGTTGGCCCAAACGCCATAGGTGGAAGCAGGCATCGAGTGTCGCACCAACATACTCGTCCTCGAAAGGGGATTGATACTCAGGATGCTTTCGAGACGCTTCGAAAAACCATTCTGCTTCCTTGATTGCGGTTCGAAGATATTCGAGTCGCTTAGAATCATCCTGAGTGTGGCTGCTTGCGAGTATCCAGGCACCGACCAGTTGAGGGCAAAGGGTGATTGTGTCTAAACACAAAGAGAGTTTTCTCTGTTCGTCCAAATTTGGCGTGTAGCAACTTAGGAGTTCGCTGGCTTCCGAATATCCGGATGGAAGTAGTTCATCAGGGATAACATTGCCGAGCTCCAAGAATTCATCGTCGTCAAACGATTCTTGCGAATCTGGATCGTGATCCAAAAACCAACTCGGCAGCGGCAAGTTCTCGATGTCATCTAAACTGTCGTCCAAATCGTCTTCAGAGTCGTTGTTGGAGACTTTGCTCAGACTCGCCAAGGCTTCCAGCATCGTTCGAAAGTCTTCTGGGCTTGGTTCGACCGAATCGTCGTTGGTTTCTGCCCAAAGGAGTCGCAATTGTTCGATCACCTCGGGTTCGTGAAGCAACTCGTCGTGAATGTTATCGGGTATTTCTTCGCGGTTAACCTTTGATACATCCTTCGACGCCTCCCTTGATTGCTCTGAAGACTTGCGACTTTTTCCCTTTTTTTTCGCCATCCGATTATTTCCCAAATCCTCTAGTACAGGATCACGAATCCAAAACACTTGAATTGGATCGACTTTGATAGTTTAGATCTCGAACAAGATTGTAAACCGTTCGCCCATAACCACATAGACAGGTAAAAAATGGGTTGGACATTCCGCTCAAAATTTGCTACTCCCTGGGCAGGATCGCGGAGCGGTAGACCGAGACCGGAGCCGACGGATTTCGACGGTCTCAGAAATTGGCCCACAGAAAAATATAAAGTAATCTGTTTATGAGTAACCAGCCAACTAGCAAATGGTCTCACCATTGGACCCGCTACGTCACGATCGGTTTGATTTCGGGGTTGCTAGCCTTGCAAGTTGGCTCCCAGGCAGCCTTGTCGCAAGATTCCAGCAAACGAAGCCAACTCAAGATCGCCAACGCGTTCCGAGTTGACGCGGATATCTACAGCGATGTGAAAAAGCAGCCGATCAAGCACACGTTAACGCTTTTCTCCGAGTCGGTTTACTACGATTTCGAAGATGGCGATTCAGGACGAGTTACTGTTATCGATGGAGGACGAAACCGGATCGTGCTGCTGGACCGTGAGCGGAAGGTAAAATCATTTGTATCTACCGAAGAGATTCAGCTAACGATCGCAAATGCTCGTGTACAGGCAGATGCCAAGTTATCAGCGGCTACGTTGAAAGACTTTCAAAATCTTCCAAGCGGAGAGACGGTGGCAGTGGTAAGCAACGATTCTATCGAATATCGATCTACCCTAGCGTCGCCAACAACGCCGGACATGTCCGCTCAGTATGCCGAGTTTGCGAACTGGTCAGCTCGACTCAATAGTATCTACGCGCCGATGCCGCCCTATTTGCGATTAGACCTTAACGAGCTGATAGCCAGTCGGAAGATGATGCCGAAAGAAATAACTCGCATTACGCGAAAGGGCCTTCGTCAAAACCAGTTAATCAGCCGACTCCGCGTGATCGACCGACTAAGCGAAGATGACCGATCGAAAATTGCTCGCGTTGGAGCCATGATGGCCGAGTTTCGCGAGGTACCCGTCGGCGAGTACTGGAACCATCCTGACGTAGTTTCCGCTTCTGCAACGGAAGCAAAGTAGCATCGTCTTTCAATGACGTTGGAAAGAACCTTTAATTCTTTCTATCGGACTGTTGATTTTACAACATGCGTCTCGGAGACATGGTCCAACGTGTTGTCAAACGACGATCCTCGGCAGTTGATGGACAAAATCTACTTCAACTTGCCGTGGTAGCTAGTGACCTTCAGAATGGAACCACTAACTTGCGAGTCGTGTTAGGTATGCCAATTATTGGCAGGTGCCTTAGTAGTGAGGCGGACGATCTTCCTCGGGTGATTGTCGCTCATGAAGGGAATCTTGCATCGACTGCGAATTTATCGCGAGACGTTTCACA
>JANODQ010000552.1:0-4395 GCA_031412775.1 Pirellulaceae bacterium
GTCAGCTTTGCGTGTCCGCACCCACAAGTTCAGACGGGTATCGTAGCAGGGAGCCGCTACTTCCATCCCTCGACTGCTGCGCGAACCCTGCTGGTCCCCAGTTGGCCCGCTTTAGCGTGTCGCGCTACAAACCCAGATTCCAATTGTCCGTTCTGCCTCCGGCGGTTCCTACTCGAAGGAGGACTCGGAGCGAGTCGGATTTCTGAGTATCAGTCGGTTTTCAGTACTTCAATTGCTGCGATTATGTCCCTAATCTTTGATTGGCTTTTCGGTTCAAGTGCGGCAAGTTGGATGTGACCGGCCTCTACATTATGCATAAATTGCAGTGCTAAAACCGCTTTGGCTTTACCCTTGACCCATTTCGAGTTTGCTTCAGCGTTTTCCGAAATATCCTCATCTGCGACAAACTTTCTGAAGTCATTTTTTGTTAATGCATCCTCAATTCCCAAGCATCCGTCGATAAGGTAGACATGTTGACGTGATAGATCGTCGTCGTCACCATAAATCGTCTTCTTCAAATCGCTAAATATTCGCCTGCTTGAAGCGTCGTCGTCTAGCACCACTGCGAAATGTAGTCCCCATCCGAGAAATAGATTACACAGTAGGCAAACATTACTGTTACCTGTAGCAGGCAAGAAGTGAATTGTATCAATAGACTTTCCACACAGGTGCCAAAAGGCTCGAAAGTAATAGTAGGCACTAACTTCTTCAAGGATAACGTTTCCGGTTTTCCGCACGATGTTCTGATAAGAAGCGTCACTTCCCATCAATGAATACACGGGCAGCATAGTATCTGCTGAAGCGGAACCCAGTTTGTGCGCGTTAATGATTATCGTATCGCTTTCACTACCATTTTTTTCCGATCTTTGCACGGCAAGCAATCGATACAATGTCGAAAGATTAACCAGATGGGGAGAGTGCGTGCAATATACGATTTGTACTTTATCTTTGATATCTTCAAAAACCTTGAGGAGATCCTCTTGGGCCTTTGCATGCAGGCTACTACCTGGCTCATCAATGAGTAAAACCGTACCACGTTCTCCTTGACGCGCCTTACTCGCCTTAAGTTGTAGATAAAAAGATAAGAACCATCTAACGCCTTTACTCCGTTGTTTTGGATAAAGTTTTTCTTGGCCGTCGTTTACCCAAAATTCTACAAATGGTTTTCCTGCTTTGCTGGGTACAGAAGCATCGTGGTGCTTAAGGTCAAATTCGACACCTATCTTGTTTACGCTTCCGATTTTCTGTTGCCAGAACTCTTGAAAATCAACGCTAAATTGCCTACTCGAGCCGGAAATAACGTTTTCGCGTATACGCCTGTCAGAAACGAGCAATTTGTCTATGTCTAAGCCGATAGTTGCAAAAAGATTCTTAGCACCAGCATAACCCTCCACGCCACTATCCTCACTAGCAGCGAGATCACTGTAGTCAATCATGTTTGGTAGCAAACTTGAAAAATCCTCGAACAACGCGAAATCGGGAGTCTGAGCAAATATCGCTTCAGCAAACTGAGAAGCCGTAGGTATTTGCAAGATATCTTTGTCTTCAACCGCTTCTTTTACCTCATTTGACGTACTGAAAGCCGCATCTTTGTCTGAAATCACCCCTGCCGCAAAGAGGGCGTTTACCAGCACTTCCTCTTCCAGTATCAGAATTCCACCTTCACCTTCTGATAGCCACCTACGCTCAATGTTAATCCTGCCATTGTAAACTTTTTTGAACTCAGACCATGCTTCAATTGGTATATCCGCAAACTTATCTGTAATGATGGCTTTTAGAAAATCAAATGTTTCTAAAAAGCAACATGCTACCGATGGCAGGCTGCCATCACTCCTCAGATCGTCTGGCGTAATGTGTCTCGTGTCAAAAGATAGAAGAGCTTCGAGTATTGATGACTTGCCAGACTCATTTTGCCCAATTAGACATGTTACATTATCACTAGAAAAATTACACCATCCTGTATCTCGAATGGATCGAAAATTCTGAATTCGAAAGGCGGTCAATCGCATCACCAAAAATGCTCCTACTTATAGCCGTACCAGCCCAAGTCCTGTGCAATTTTGCAATCCAAGCAGCAAGATACCTGTGACCGAAAGCCAAACATGATTTCCTCATTGAAATATATCAGCTAAACCAAGCGACCTTTTCAAATATCTTCAAAAGGATCGCTTGGTTTAGCTGACATCAGGAAGTACAGAACACGGATTCGGGGAGCTGACCGTATCCGTTGTCTGTCTAGCACGAGAGTCACAGACGAGCGTTTACCCTTCTGGGTTTTCTGCCTCCGCAGGTCGGAGATCCGCCAAATTCCAAGCCGGGATCTCACTCCCAGCGATCCATATGGTCGCTCCGCATCGTAAATCCTTATCGAGTCGGTCCTTCTCACCCGCAAGGGAGCGCCCGTGTCGGCGGACGGACTCGCGGCGGTCATCGCCTGGGCGCGCGGCGTCCACGCCGAGGCCGTCGCTCTTCGAGAGATCGCGGCTCGTCCTCGCGCAAAACGCGGTTCTGTGCCGGTTTCGCCCGAGCGGATCGCGACCCACGAACTGCACCGCACGCTTCTCGACGGCGTCCTCAACCGCAACATCGGCATCGACGTCTCCGAGAGCGGTCAGATTCTCTTCGTCAAGATCGACGCGGATTGACGTATCAACGACAGAAAAAACCAAACAGACGAAGGTGAGGGAAAGTGTTTCGCGCGCTTTCCCCACGCCTTCGGCCGCCTCTAAAGCAACTCGGGCGTCTTGTTCAGACGTCCTGTTGACGCCCCGAACGAACGCCGCTGTTAAGGACACAAAATGTCTGTCTTCAACAAGTTTTGGTTAATCTTCTGATTTCTGAGCCGCTGAATACCCGCTCTTCGCCTATGACCGAGCTCGCCTGTTTTTGAAAAATACAACAGTCGCTTGCAAAATGACATTCATAAAATTTTGCTGCAGCAATTATTGATATTTGATAGGGGACGAGATGATTACATATGGTCATCAGTTCGGCCATGTGTAAAGCAGCAACAGGAACAGAGTCTATTTCATCCGATTTAATGACATGCATCATGCGATCGAACTCATCTGAAGTGAAGTATGACTTGTCCATGTGTTCACATACCAAGAATTTTGCGTCGCGACAATTCTTGAATAATCCTAACTTGTCTTGATTTTCTGTATGGATTAGCAGATATGGATCGATTATAATTATATTTTTCTTAGGTATGATCTCCATTTAAGCCTCTCTAGTCGGGATCACCTAACGCTTGAAGATCCTCAGGTGTCTTCCCGACTTTCCTCATGAGTTCGTACGCTTTTGGCCGTGCGATTTTTTTACGAATCCACGCTTCAACAATCAAGTTGGTTACAACCCTCTTCAGGTCGGCAAATAACTCCATTTCAAGATATTGGGGCATTCCCAGTAACTGACTCGCTTTTTCAGCCCTGTTCCGATCCTTCATCAATATTTCAAAAGATTCTTTATTGATAATCTTTAGATTTAGCAATTGATAAAGAGTCGCTTCATAACTGGTTCCGAAATAATGGGCAACACGGAGAACGTCGATCATTTTGATGTCATGAGAAATTGTTTGTTTTCTTTGAGCGGTCAAAACCTCGTCATCGACATTTCCCAGCTGTTCCTTGAAGCCGTCATAGATTTCAAAAACTTGGCGAGATGGTTGTTTTATTCTACTAAGAAACGTACGTATTCCATCGGAAGGCATTAGGAAATGGGCAGCGAAAGCATTGACCCTTACCTCAAGCAGGTCATCCCGATTCCCGTAACGACTTACGCCGCCAGGAATGTGAGTGCTGTCGACAAGCAAATGGCCATATTCGTGGGCGTAAGAAAATAGGCGTCGAGTCACAAGGTGACCTGAGTTGACCAGAATCGCGGGACCCGTATCAGGACCGACGAAAAAGATTCCGGATATGTCATCCGTGAGGGAGTCCCTACCCACGCGGACTCCGTGGCGCGCGATGATCTCCACGATATTGCGTACGGGAACGTCGCCCAACTCCAACCGCTTGCGCTCCATCGCGGCAAGTTTTATCCCTTGCTCAACCGCTTCCCACCGCGTCTGCGGGCGATCGAGATTGTAAGAAAATGCGACACCCTCCGTCGGCGTGTCCAGCTCCTTCTCAAGCCAAGTGGCGGCTCTGCAAAGATCGACGCAATTTTGAAGAAGAAAGTCTACTGGATCTCCCAAGTCAGAACTCGCGCGTAAATGCATGATGCCCGGGAGACGGTCCGTCTGTTCCTCGGCCAGGAAGTGATGAATGTCTCGTTTGTAGACAACGGCGAACTGCGAAAGCTCGATACTACTGACCGCTCTCTTGCCGGCTTCGATCTGGGCAATAGTGGGTCGCTTGACCTGAAGCATCTCGGCGACTTCGGCCTGTGTTAGTT
>JANODQ010000553.1:0-6415 GCA_031412775.1 Pirellulaceae bacterium
TGGACACAACGATCGCCAGAACACACCAAGCAGCAACGTCATCGATCGCAGCGACTGCGATTGCGAGCGTGCCTAAAACTGTTCCCGAAAGTCCATTCTCAACGATGATTCGCGCGAGCATTGGAAACGCTGTAATGCACATCGATGCACCCATAAAAAGCATCGCCTGGTAAAGCGAAACTTCGCTTGGAAAAAGTGTCCCGTCGGCGTGTAGCCATATTGCTAATAGACCACCGAGAACAAATGGGGTAAGCATCCCAGAAACCGAAACCGCGATGGCCGTTTTCCCTTTGTTGAGAAAATGATCCGCTCGAAATTCCACTCCAACGATGAACATATACAGTGCGAGCCCGACTTGGCTGACAGAAAAGAGAATTCTTCTCGAGCCCTCAGGGAAAAGCATCTGATAGGTCTCAGGAGCAACAATGCCCAGTAAAGATGGTCCTAATAGTACCCCGGCAATCATTTCTGCAACGACTTGCGGTTGCCCAAAGTATTTTGCAACCCAACCAACAACCTTGCACGCAGACAGAATGACAGACAACTGAAGGAAAAAAAGGACCGAGTATTCAAACGGCGTGTTAGGCACAAAAAACATTCACACATCCTGACGACAGAGTAGTACGCTCGCAAAGACGACATTGTAATCGGAATCCAACTGGAATGAGAGTGAGAACGACATCCAGTGGGGTTGGCCGCCATACGTTAAAGTACGTTCCGCTTGCCGAGCGGAATCGTTGGGATTCGACCGGCAGGCGAACCTTACGGGGTGGATGATGGGATTCGCCCGGCAGGCGAACCCTACTTATGTGAACCTAAGCTGAACGCTCTCTGACGCATTCGGCTAATTCGGTAAATCAAACTCATGCACGCCGTACCTATTAAAGGTAGTTGAAGATGCTTTGCTGATTCGCCTGAGCGAGTAGCCGTAGATTAGCTTCGTAGGCCGATTGTCGCGCATTCAACTCGGTAACGAGGCTTGCAAAGTCAACATCACGATTGTCAGATTCCTGACTTTTGAGCTGCAGTAAATTATCTTCAGTGAGTGCCCGAACGGAGTCGATTCGTTGCAGTCGAATACCCAACGACCCCCGGGTGTACGAAAGGCGATCAATGTCTCGATTGATCATCTCGCTTGCACGTCCAATCTCGGCTGTGTTTCCGTCTGCAATGGCTTGGCGAAGGCGAAGAATGCTGTTGAAAGCTCCTTTGACTTCTTGCGGATTCGTGTCGCGTCCGGAGATAACGAACTCGTCCAGAAAGATCGAACCGGTCGCTTGCGTTGCGTCTCTTGCGGTCAGTCCAAGGAGCGTAGCAGCGCCACTTCCGTTGGCCGTAGCAACCGATACAGGAACACTAACCGGCGGCGGGTCAGGTAGTGGAACTGGAGGAATGGGTACCGGTGCCTTTAAAATCAACCCATTGCCCGTTGGGTTTAAGGATGCTGTTATCTTTAAAAGCGGGTCTGCATTATCGGGACTGTTGTTAATTAGCTCGATGGCATCTTGAATAGTGACGGCACTTTGAAGATCAATACCGAATTGAGTCCCATCACTGCGAGTAAATGTCAGGTCGTTGCCTTCGGCAAGCTCGATTCCTTTACCGTAGTTAAGATCCGAAAGTCTTGTTGCCCCTGAAAAAGTTTTCAGACCAAGTTGCGACGCTAAAGTACCTGTCGACTCGGAAATAGAAAAGTCGGTACCACTTTCGATAGAGCGGATGCGTATTGATCGACTTCCTGGTGCAATATCAGCGAGAACGCCCCCGCCTGACGAGTTAATTTTACTTAGCAGGTCTTCAACATTTGCGGCCCCGGCAAAATTCATTACGTATGATTTATCGCCTTGGCGAATCGTTAGCCCACCACTAACATCGAAACCAAGTCCACCATTCAAATCTGCCAATCGAGTGGTTCCACGGACAATTGGATCGAGGTCGCCTCCAACGATTGGCAAAACAGGCACAGCATTGGTCGTAGCAATACCAAGATCCGACGCGGTTTTTCCTGCACCCACATTCAATACCCGGAGAGTACCTGGAAGACCATCCGCATAGTCGATTTGTAATCCAGTCGCGGTGAGGGTCGCAAGTATCGGTCGCCCGTCGATAGATGTCGCATTGATTCTCTCGACAACATCACCAAGAATTGTTGCCGATTCCAAATCAATCGTCTCACGATTCACGCCGTCTGACAACTGAATCGCAACGGGACCAATGCCACGACCATTGAGTAGATCAGACAATCGCGTCGATTCCTTAACAGCAGGATTGAGATCCACAACACCGGAAACCGATTCGCTTATCAAGCCAACTGCATCTTGACCAGTTACGTTATGTGCTAGGTAACTATTGCTGTCGGCGATAGAGAGCAAGTCTGTGTCATTACCATTGAACCGAACCGATCGCCCATCCAGACTGATTGGTTGTTGACTAACATCGCCACCGGTAAAAAGAAAACGGTCTTGAGATTTTTGGTTGGTGATGCTTGCGAGATTTGAAAGGTACCCATCGATTTGCGCAAGCAATCCATCACGATCGGTGTCGCTCAGCAAATTTGAAGCGCCCTCGATTCCGATCGCCTTGATCGCATTAAGGATATCCTGGCTACTTGCAAGCGCAGACTCGGTTGTTTTCAAATAACCTTCTGCGCTGTTCAAGTTTGCTAACTGTTGTTGCTTTGCTCGTGTGCTTTCTTGAAGTCCAAGAACTTTGATCGCCGCCGTGGGGTCTTCACTGATTTTCTGAAATCGGAGCCCCGTAGAAAGTTGTGTCTGAAGTTTTTGCAACGAAGACTGGTCGGATTGGATTTGATATGCGGCTCTACCGCGAACAAGTTGATCGCTGACACGGCCTGCGAAGACTGGGAAGTAAGAACTTAACATGGTCTAAACGATCTGCATAAGCGTATTGAGCATTTCGTTGGCTGTCGCGATCACTCGACTGCTGGCTTGAAAAGCGCGTTGATAGAGCAGCATTTTGATTCCTTCTTCATCCAAGCTGACACCGGTCAATCCCAAGTGCTTAGCGTTGAGTGTTTGATAGAAGTTATTGAGTCCGTCGCTGATGCTCTGTTGGGAATTTATCGATTGACTTGTCTCGGTAACAAGCGATTTATAAGTATCTGCTACAGAGACTCCGTTCAGCTTGCTACTCGGTTTTGACAACGCTTCAGCAAGCCTAATCGCATTGGCATTGCCTTGCCCCGGTCCGTCGATGCTAATCGCCAATAAAGAAGGATCTCTCACAATATCACTTCGAACGGCAATGTTTTGTGCTGAGTCGCCAGTAAAAAAAGTATTGATTCCTAAGCTTGAGAGCACGCCCGAAGTGTCCTTGCTAAAGGAAAAACTGATCCCCTGCGAGGCTGACCGAATCTGAAGCCGGCCATCATTGGACACCGATGCTTGTATCCCACCGACCGCGTTCAGTTGACTTACCAAATCAACAACGGTTGTGTCGTTGTTCTGCCCATTCTGACGAACTTGGATGTCAAAGGACTTCGATTCGCCACTTTGCGGGTCATTCACGCTGATTGTAAAAATACCATTTTCGATATCGAGATTTTTCCCTGATAGCTCGAGAGACTTGGTCACGTCCGAGATGACCGCATCGCCGATAACTTCACGAAAACCAGAGGTACCTTGCCCTTGCGAATGAACTCGATTGACTTCTGAAATCACGTTTCGTGCGACTGAATTAAGCCCTTGCAAAAACTTACCCGAAGCTCCATCTCGTGAATCATAGAGCCCCTTGAGCTTACCCCCAGTAACGCCCAGCGGCGCATCTGTATCAGCTAGTCGAACTTCCTGAGAACCGAGGAGTGACCCACCGACATTGACCGTTTTCACTTCTCGGTGAAGACCGTCTGCGACTAAATAATCGCCGCCAACGAGAACGGTGACCGCTCCGCTTTGCTGTTCAAAAGCTTCAATACTTACGAGACTCGACAAGGCATCGAGTGCTTTGTTTCGCTCGTCACGCAATGCGCCAGCATCTGAGTTTGTCGATTTTCCACCTTCAAGTTCCACGATGCGTTTGTTGATCGCAGCAATGGAAGACGTCAGGCGGTTGATGTCTTTGGTAACATCTGTGATTTGGCTATTGGCAGTGCCAGCAACTTCTTGAACCTGAGATGCGAGCCCGTTGAGCCCTGTCGCTAATTGAACACCACGTTGGATCGCAAGAGAACGCAGTGCCGCATCGCCTGGTTGATTTGCTACGTCTTGAAGAGCATTCGAGAAGGTGCTCAAAGCGTTCGCAAAATCGGTGTCACTAAACGCCGATAACGCGGTTTCTAGTTGACCATTTGCCTCTTGAAGAGTTTGGCTTTGAGAAAGCTTCCCTTGCACGTCTCGCAGTTGCTGCAGAACAAAATTATCAACTTTTTGTTGGACACCGACGACTTCAACGCCTTGCCCAAGAATGGACCCACCGATTCGCACACCGCCGGATGATGCTTGGATTAATTCTTGGCGAACGTAACCCGGTGTGCCCGCGTTGGCGATGTTGTTGCTTACAACTTGCAGCCCAAGCTGATTCACGCTAAGAGCGTTCGCAGATCCCTGTATGGCACCGAAGAGAGACATAATCCATTTGTCCGTCGATTAAAAATGGTGCCGAAGTAACTGTGCCAGTGACCATCACTGGAAAGCAACAGAACCTCGCATAAACAAAGTTGTCCGGGATGATTACGGAATAAACGCTTTACTATTTTAAAGTGATTTTTTGCTAAGCGGCGGCATCCATCAATCGTCCACCTGCGAGCTCGCTGTGGCTATCAGAACCGCCATACGTTGCTCGCTCAGGACTTCCGGTTGAAATTAATTCCAAGATCGAAGTTGTATATGCTTTCGCCTGGAAGCCTGTCAGCCAAAGTGAAGTGCTGAATTGATTAGTACGCTTCAATTGAAGCCCCAAGTCTTCGAGCTGACGCAGCCACGTCGGGGACGCATCCGCTCCCAACCATCGCACTAGCGCAGTCATGCTGATTCCCGAGAACCCAAGTTGATAAGCTCGCCCGATAATTTCATCACGCTTTTGATGTGCTTCGACCATCTGACGCCGAATCGAATCACCAGCAGGCGCGATCTCCAAGAGTATTGTGAACTCTCCCGTTACGTAAGCTTCTTCCGTACGGGCCAGCCATGCTTCCCATGCGTCCAAAGTCGATCGAAATTCATCCATCCACGCGTCAATAGAATTTTTTAACTCCAACATAGACGACATTCAGAATGCTCCTGCTAACGTTTACGACTGCGAAAAGTCTTTTGAACTAGCTCTTGGGGACTTATCGGGGAATATCGTTAAGTCGAAGCAGTGAACTTGAATCGGTCTTCCCGAAATGAAGGATTCGGTAGGCTGGGAGAGTTGCATAAAGTACGTACCGCTTGCCGAGCGGTTCGTTGAAGCTTTTGTGTTATCGCCAGAAGATCGATCGATTGCAGAATCTTGGTACCCACGCCAACGAACCTTCCGGCAGAAGGTACGTACCGCTTGCCGAGCGGTTCGTTGGTGCTTTTGTGTTATCGCCAGCAGATCGATCGATTGCAGAGTCTTGGTACATGCGTTAACGAACCTTCCGGCAGAAGGTACGTACTGCTTGCTACCCTTTGACTCGGAACATATCTTGATACGGAAGTAATATTCCACCGTCGATCGTAATTGTTGAACCGGTCATGTAGTCGCTGCGTGGATCGCACAGAAACACGACTCCATTGGCGATGTCTTCTGGTCTTGCCAATCTTCCCCAAGGCAGTTCGCTCGCCTTGGCTTCGAGAACTCGGTCACTGAAGAATTTTCGTTCGCCAGGTGTATCTGTCCAACCTGGATGAACAATGTTGACACGTATCCGATACTCGGCCAATTCGACAGCTGCTGTACGAGCCATCTGGTCCATGGCTGCTTTTCCCATGTTGTAAGCCATCGCACCGGGATACGCTTTGTAAGCATGAGGCGAACCGATAAAGACCATGCTCCCTTTGGTTCCATCGGCGATCATTTTGTTTGCGACCGCGCGAGCCAAATAAAAGGGTCCCCACATGCAGACTTGGATTGTCTTTTCGAAGCCAGGCATATTGGCTTGGTGGAATAGTTCGCGATCACTGTAGGCAGCGTTGCTAACTAGAATATCGATTCCACCCCAAGCCGCATGGACTTGGTCGACCATCGCTTGCACTGCTTCGCCATCGCCAACATCGCAAATAGCGGGCATCGATCTAACTCCTGCCGCACGACAAGCTTCGACAGTTTCTTCTGGTGAACGGAGGTCGTTGACTGCGACATCAGCACCGCAATTCGCAAGAGCGGTAGCAATGGCAGCTCCGATTCCTCGACCCGCACCGGTAACGAGAGCCCTTTTTCCAACAAGTGTTTTTTGATAGGGCAGGGAAGGGCTTGCCGAGTCGCTTTTTTGCGG
>JANODQ010000554.1:0-3039 GCA_031412775.1 Pirellulaceae bacterium
AAACCATCTGTTAGTCGACGAAAGACATCTGGCTGCCCCTTAAAAAGTTCGCCCACTACCTTGATTGGAGAGCCAGCAGACCGTTTCGTGGGATCCAATTCAAACCAATATGCATCAGGCGCGCGACCCGGTAGGACGTAACCGCCAAGACAGAAGCCAACAAATAGGCCATCTTTGAGTTCTAGGTAGCGTCGATCGTCTTCCTCGGATCTTTCTTCCGGTTTCGAGCTCGCTGTCGCAATCTGCCGACTTTCAATCTCTCTGAACTCTTCAATCTCGTCGCTAAAAGTCAATGAGTAGCAATCCCAAATTTTCTTCAAAAAAGCTTTACTTGCCGCCTCAACACTTGCTGGCAACGTTTGATCAAAACCATCTGCTAAGTTGGCAATTAAAGTACGATAGCTCGTATGGCGAAAGCTAGACAAACCCCAGTTCATAACTGCTAGTGTGCCATTTTCGCCAACTTGAAATAACTTTTGATTATGGTTCAGGTAGTGATAACCATAATCCAGGTCCGCTGACGTCGTGCTGTCAACACCGAATACGACACCTTCTGGAAGAACGATGCAGCTAGCAATTGTCATTTGGAGGATATCCCTTTGTCTTGAAGGGATGTGTAAGCGCTCGTTACAATCGTTTCCATAAGTTTTGCATTGTTTGAAGATAGACTTCGATCACGTCTGATGATCGTGCTGATCTGAGCGATTGAACCAATAGATTGTTTCGATGTCTCTGGCATAAACGACTCGGCTTTAAGCCCAGACCAAATCAAGAGGGCTGCCAGCCCATTTACATCGGGGTTCTTCCCTTGACCAATTCTAGTCAACGTTGAGGCATGTAAACCGGCTTGGCTAGCAACGTCCTTCCACGTGAGCCCTCGTTGCGCACGTTGTGCGTTGAGCGCAGCGTAGAATGCGACTGTGTCAAAATTTTCAGCCATTTCAATTCCAGATATCGAATCGATTCGGGTATTGCAATCGTACATATACGATGGTAAGAATCGAATCAATTCGAAAATCGCAACGGAGATTTTTATGGACGACGCGAAAACCTTGACCACCACTGTCGTAGTGAACGGTCGCCCACGTGAAATTTCGGGCAAAGAAATCTCGTACGCCCAGATCGTCCAACTGGCATTCGAGAACCCGCCTCACGGCACGGACACAATTTTTTCGGTAACCTATCGAAAAGGAGGAAATGAAAATCGTCCTGAGGGGGTGATGGTTGAGGGCGACTCAATCAAGATTAAGAAGGGAACGACCTTCAATGTCTCAGCAACTAATCGATCGTAATCCTGACCTGAAGCGTCTTCGGGACGAAGGGTACACGGTTGAAGTGCGCGGATCGCATTTGATCTTGCATCGCATTCCTTACGTCACGGAATCGGGTTCGGTTGAGTTGGGACAGTTGGTATCCCCGCTCCACATGGCCGGTGACACCGTTCTTGCGCCAGACAATCACGTTGCTCATTTCGCTGGAGGCCAACCGTGTCATAAGGACGGTCGTCCTATTCAGCAGATCATTCATGCGGTTGGCACACATGCATTAGACCAGGACCTAATCGTCGATCGATCTTTCTCAAATAAGCCACCGGAAGGCTACCGGGATTATCATCATAAAATGTCTACCTATGCAGACATAATCAGCGGGCCAGCATTTTCGATCGATCCAAGCAACAATGCGAAGCAGTTTATCGCGATAAAGTCAGGCGACGAGGAATCAGTTTTTCATTATCATGACACTGCCTCCAGTCGCGCAGGTATCAAGGCTCTGACCCGCAACCTTGAATATGATCGAATAGCCTTGATCGGCCTTGGTGGGACGGGATCGTATATCCTCGACCTTATCGCTAAAACACCTGTTCGGCAGATTGACCTGTATGACGCGGACAAATTCTATTCGCACAACGCGTTTCGAGCGCCTGGGGCGGCGTCAATTCAAGAACTTGAAGCTCAGCAGCCCAAAGTAGATTATTTCCATGGCGTTTATTCGAAAATGCGTCGTGGTATCGTGCCACACTCAATCCACATCACGGAGGAAAACGAGGCCGAGCTTGATGGCTTGAATTTCGCATTCGTCTCCATCGATGCGGGAGAGACGAAGCGGTTCATCCTAGAAGCTTTGGAACGCAGGGGCATTTCTTACATAGACTGCGGAATGGGCATAGACGAAGTTGATGGAAAGCTTACTGGCCAAGTGCGCACGACGACCGGAATTGTGGGCGCGAACGGTCATATTTGGGAAAAGAACGCTATCTCTTTCGCTGAGGACGACGGCGAAAATGATTATGCGCGAAACATCCAAATTGCTGACCTAAATGCTTTGAATGCTGCGCTCGCGGTCATCAAGTGGAAGAAGCTTTCAGGCTTCTATTTGGATTTAGAGAGCGAGCTCCACAGCATTTACCCTATCGATGGAAACGTTATCGTGAATGCGTATCAGCCTGCCGAGACAAAGGCGGCCTAATGAAACACTTATTTGTAGAGCATATCCCGGAGAAGCTCGAAGCAGGCGTGCTTTATGTCTCTCTCGAGTACGACACGGTTGTACATTCGTGCGCTTGCGGTTGCGGAAATGAGGTAGTCACACCGTTGTCGCCCGCGGAATGGTCAGTCAATTATGACGGTCGTTCGATTTCGCTTTCTCCATCCATCGGAAACTGGGAATTTCCGTGCCGTTCTCACTATTGGATTAGACGAGGAAAGGTCGATTGGGCCGCACGCTGGTCTAATGAGAGGATTGCGTCCGTCCAAGAAAAGGACCGCGTGGATCGCGAGAAACTATACGAAAAGCCAAAGATAAAAATGGACTCTTCGCCTGCGGTGGATGTTAAGCCCAAGCGAGCAAAACCTCTTTCAGTTTTGGAAAAAATTCGTAGTTGGCTAGGGTAGCGACGGCAGAGTTCCTTTGGCGTTTTCTTAAGCTCCCATTTCTCAAATTCGCCGCCCTCGACCGCCCTTGCGCGTGGAGCTGCTGCCTCGACGAGCTCGGCACATACGGTGTGGTGGAATCGACCTGACGACAGGCTCAGGACAGGCG
>JANODQ010000555.1:0-4490 GCA_031412775.1 Pirellulaceae bacterium
GTGACCAGTCAGCTCTCGCAACGAACGTGGGAGATCGGCCTTATCCGGGAAGCGCGCGTAGCCTTATCACTGCAAACTCATCGAATCTAGCGCCCGGTGTCGTCATCGTTAATAACATTTTGGCACTCAATGCTGATGGGATCTTGGTTAGCGGTGATAACACCACAGGCAGTGTTTCAGCGATAAGCAATATTGCCCGCGTTTACAATAATACGCTCTATGGATCACAATCCGGTGACAGGGGGATTGTCATAGAACAGTCAGCGACGGCAACCATTCTCAACAATATTCTGTCAAGTCTATCGGTCGGGATCAGTCTAACCGGAGCCGGTCCCACAACTGTTCTTGGAGCGAACCTCTATCAATCGAATATCACTAACATAGTCGGCGGTGGCGGTATAGGGACTTTTGCAATTCAACTAACGGCAACCGATCCGCTCTTTCTAAATGTAACCAACAATCGATTCTACCTTGCACCGAATACTCCTGCAATCGATAGCAGCCAAGGATCACTTGCCGAAGTCAACCTACTTACACAGGTAAAGAATTCAGTTGGACTTCCGCTCAGTCCGCTTATCGCGCCAGATCGCGACGTGACTGGCGTGCTTCGTATTGATGACATCAGTTACGACCCTCCGGCTGGGCAGGGACAGAACGTGAACATCGATCGAGGTGCTGTCGAGCGAGCCGATACGACTCGAATCAAAGCGTTCCTGGTAAATCCGTTAGACGATGATTCGAAAAATATCGACGTAGATCGAAATAGTACTTACGTGCAATTGCTAGATGGCAATCTAGACTTTTTCTCCATCTTGCTTTCAGACGATCAAGGAACCGGGCCCGATGCTGCCACAGTAACGAGTCAGGGGGTCGTGCTTACAGAGAATGGTAAGCAATTGACCGAAGGAGTCGACTATGTTTTTGGATTCAATCAAGGTAGCAATACCATTCGATTGACACCCATCGCAGGATTGTGGCGACGCGATAGCGTCTACGAGGTCACGCTGTTGAATCGGCCGAGCTATCGTATTGACATGCGAAACGGTTCAGGTACCAACGATGGTCAGCAAATTACGGTAACGTTGCCCAATGGAACGACGCGAACAATCGAGTATGACTCGGGATTCGTCATCGATGTTCCTATCACGTTGACGGCAGCAATTGCCAACGGCGAAACGATTACATATCGCTCCGCAGCAGGTACCGTTTCTGTATTTGAGTTCAATACGCTTGGAGATCTTGTTTTCAACGCGAGTAACAATGCAATCACCCTCCTTCCCGGTGATAGTTACACTGAAATCGCAGCGAAACTCACGACGGCGTTATCAACCGTGGTTACAGGAGGCAAATTTCCGGTCGCTAATTTAGGGCAAGGACGAGTGCACGTTGGCGGTGCGGTGAACGACTTTATAACGGTTTCGAATTCCGTTGTTCGTTTGTCTGGACAACCAGGCGTCACGACTTCACTCGAGTTACGAGTCCCCTCGAACGGCGGTACAGGAATTGTCGATAACCAACAGTTCTCGATTCGATCGGCCAGCGGAACTTTGGTGACTTTCGAGTTTGATAGCAACTCAGCGTCCACAGCTGGAACTCGTGCGATATCTTTCCTTGCAACTGATACTGAAGATAATCTTGCTACAAAGATTGCGGTTGCTATCGGTGCGGCGGGCCTTGGCCTTGTGCCGACAACGCTACCCGGAGGCATTGTTCGACTGAATGAGCCGCAGCTAACAGTGGTGAGTCTGCTTAACTCCAATCTGACGATCTCCGGGATCGCTGGTGGTACGCTTCCAATTGCATTCGTTCCTTCTTCAACGTTCTCGTCATTCGAACTCGCCGCACAGACGATTCGACGACTCAACCAAATCGGATTAGGGGTAAAAGCCTATTCCGTTGGTGATGGTGCAATCATAGTGGAAGGTATCGCCGGAATCACAGGAGCATCGACATCTCTGCTTTCTATTATCCGTGATATTGCTGGCAACCCCATCGCCGAGAATCGATCGAATGCGCTGACTCAGTTTACGATCGTAATGCCGGATGTGAAGCTCGATTTTGGAGACGCCTCTGGTCCAAATGGGCAGACACTTCTATCAAATAATGGTGCTAGGAATACAGTTCTTCCGCCAGACGCTCCCCAGCTAAGACTCGGTGTGCAAATAGACACCGAGCTAAACGGTCAGCCAAATTCCACTGCTACTGGTGACGATACGGATGCTAATGGAGACGATGAAGATGGAGTGTTAGTTGTGCCGGGACTGCCGGGTATTAGTTTCTTCAACACGCAAGCTGAAACTACTGTGGTGGTAACCTCTTCAGGAACTGGATTTGTTGATGCTTGGATCGACTGGAATATCGATGGGGATTTTACCGATGTGGGCGAGCAGGTCTTGAGCAATCAAATATTGATTGCTGGTAGAAATAACTTGCCGGTCTTCGCTCCGTCAACCGCTCGTGTTGGATTTACTAACATGCGAGTTCGTCTCAGCCAGCTTGGGAATTTGCTTTCCGGAGGAGTCGGCATCGGCGGCGAAGTCGAAGACTATCGCGTTGAGGTCATCAATGACGTACCACCTGTGGCTCAAAACGATCAATACACAACTCTCGAAGATACTTCGTTAAATGTTGTCGCTCGGGGAATTCTGGCAAACGACACGAACCTGGATGGAGCTCCACCCACTGTATTTGATTTTGATCGAAACCTGGCTAATGGTATTCAACCAGCCGTCGCGCCTCTTTTTGGGTCACTTGTTCTAAACGCGGACGGTAGCTTCACTTACACTCCGAATGCGAATTTTACTAATTCGGACAGTTTTGTTTACTATGCGTTCGATGGACGACTCACAAGCCTTCTCCCAGCTACGGTCTCGATTACCGTGACAGCAGTGAATGATGCACCAGTATTTACGCCTGGCGCAAATGTAACTGTGGATGAGGATAATGGTGCTTATTCTTCGACTTGGGCAACCGGAGTCCTCCCTGCCGCTGGGCTCGCGATAATACCTCGGCAATCACTCGATGAAATCAGTCAAACGGTTTCTTTTGTGGTAGCCCATAACAATGCATCCTTGTTCAGCGTCGATCCTGCAATCGACGCGAATGGACAACTTACGTTTACCACCGCGTCGAACGCCAACGGGTCGGCTGTTGTGACGGCCTTTGCGAGAGACAGTGGTTCCGGCACGGCTCCTGATGTGCGCGACTCAGCTCCTGTAACCTTTACGATCAATTTGACAGCGGTAAATGATGCACCGATATTTACTCCTAGCACAAATGTGACCGTTGATGAGGACAGTGGTGCATACTCTTCGATTTGGGCAACGGGAATCCTCCCTGCGGCTGGGCTCGCACTGGCACCTCAGCAAGCACTCGATGAAATCGGTCAAACAGTTTCTTTTGTGGTAGCCAATAATAATTCAGCCTTGTTCAACGTCGCGCCTGCGATTGACGCAAATGGACGACTCACATTTACCACCGCGCCGAACGCAAGCGGGTCGGCTGTTGTTACTGCATTTGCGAGAGACACTGGCTTCGGTACGGTGCCGAATGTTCGTGACTCAGCTCCAGTTACCTTTACGATCAATCTGATAACGGTGAATGACCCACCGGTATTTGCGCCTGGCGCAGATGTGTCCGTTGATGAAGACAGCGGTACATACTCTTCGATTTGGGCAACAGGAATTTTCCCTGCCGCAGGGCTCGCGGTTGTGCCTCAGCAATCACTCGATGAAATCAGCCAGACGGTTTCTTTTGTGGTTGCCAACAACAATGCATCCTTGTTCACCGCCGCCCCCGCGATCGACGCGAATGGACGACTTACCTTTACCACCGCGCCGAACGCGACCGGGCCGGCTGTTGTAACGGCCTTTGCGCGAGACAGTGGTTCCGGTATAGCTCCGAACGTTCGTGACTCAGCTCCAGTCACTTTTACGATCAATCTGAACGCAGTGAATGACGCACCGGTATTTACGCCTGGTGCAAACTTGACTGTTGATGAGGATAGTGGTGCTTACTCTTCGGTTTGGGCAACGAGAATTTCCCCTGCTGCTGGGATCGCTCTAGTGCCTCAGCAAGCAGTCGATGAAATCAATCAGACGATCTCTTTTGTTGTAGTTAACGATAATGCATCCTTGTTTAGCACCGCTCCTGCGATCGACGCGAATGGACGACTTACTTTTTCCACTACGCCGAATGCGAACGGGTCAACCGTTGTGACGGCCTTTGCAAGAGACAGTGGTTCCGGCGCGGCTCCGAACGTTCGCGACTCCGCTACGGTCACCTTTACGATCAATTTGACAGCAGTGAATGATGCGCCGGTATTTACGCCGGGTGGAAATGTAACTGTTGATGAAGATAGCAACGCGTACTCTTCGATTTGGGCAACGGGAATCCTCCCTGCTGCTGGGCTCGCGCTCGTACCTCAGCAAGCACTCGATGAAGTCGGCCAGACGATTTCTTTTATTGTATCAAACAATAATGCAACCTTG
>JANODQ010000556.1:0-2771 GCA_031412775.1 Pirellulaceae bacterium
GCAATCGATAAAGCTTCCGAAGCGTCGAGTAATCAACCAGCCACCAAGTGGGTCATCGTGAATTGTAGTTCCTGCAGCGGGCCTTTCATCAACGCTTTGTCCGGTCCTAATCGCGCTATAGTCACTGCAACCAAGAGCGGTACCGAACAAACCTTCACAAGATTCGGAGATTACTTCTCACAATCGCTTTCAAATCCCGAAGCCGACCTGGATCACGACAAAAGCATCTCTCTGCTGGAGGCTTTTTTAATCGCATCGAACGAAACCAATACGTTCTACACAAGCGACGGACGTCTAGCCTCCGAGCAATCGCTGCTCGACGACAATGGCGATAAAAGAGGAACGCCAGCAGTCTTCTTTCAAGGTGTCCGGCCCGTTAAAGCACCTGCTGAGAACTTGAAGCTGGATGGCATCCAATCCAAACGGACCATTATTCCCACATCCTTAAAAGTGCCTTCATTCGAACCGGATCAGCAACTAAAGATTGAAGTTGTCGAAGACAAGATTGAAGCTCTACGGAGCCGAAAAATGGATTTTCCAGAAGAAGAGTATTACACGGAATTGGCTCGACTTTTTTCAGAAATCGTGTCGCTTCGCACAAAGACAATTATGAAAGACAGCGAAGCGGATCGTCAAAACGTTCTTAACGACAAATAAACGCGATAGAGTTGACGAGCAACTATGGAACGCAGCCCATACGTCACTGCGACATCGACCGGTGGAATCGACCGGTGGATTTCACTTTGCCAATGTGGCATTCGGAATTACATCCGTTCAACTGTATCAATCCCTAGCAGCAACAACCCGCGTTGCAGCGTCTTTCCCGTGCATTCAACTAACAGACGTCTTGTTGCTTTTTGGGTTGCGTTTTCTGCGCGAAGGACCGGACATTGATCGAAGAAGGAAGCGAATATTCTTGCAAGTTCATAAAGATAGTCGGTGATGACGCTTGGCAAATAATCTTCCATGCTCTGATGCATAAAGTCCTCGAAACGCAAAAGATGTATTGCTAAAGTTCGTTCCATCGGATGAGCCCATTGGATGCGACCAAGACTCATTTCTTTCTGTGCATCAGTTTGTTTTGCTTGCGTAGGTCCTTGCTCAAGTGCATTGACTCTTTGCAATTCTTGGTCGTCAAGCTTTCGCATGATGCTCTGTGTTCTCGCGAATGAATACTGAATATACGCAGAAGTATTGCCTTCCAACTGCACCATTTTATCGAGGTCAAACTCATAGTCGGTCTCTCGATGATGAGAAAGGTCGGCGTACTTGATTGCTCCTAGGCCGATGATGCTGGCGGTTCGCTGTTGGTCCGACTCAGACAAATCCAGACTCGCTTTTTGAAGTCGATCTGGATTGCATACGACTTGAAGAGCTCGTTCAACCGCTTCATCTAATAACGATTCCAATCCAACCACCGTGCCAGATCGAGTCTTGAAGGGACGTCCATCCTTACCAAGTACGGTGCCGAAGCTCACATGCCGCAGCTCTACATTCGCAAGCCCCGTTTGCCTTAAACATGCAAAGAGCTTTTTAAAGTGATCGCCCTGTCGATGGTCAACCACATACAGCATCGAATCAGGCTTGAAGTGTTTCATTCGATATTCAACAGTTGCTAAATCGGTAGTTGAATAAAGAAACGCACCATCTTGTTTCTGGATAATCATCGGTGCATCAAAGCCATCCAAGAAAACGCAAATAGCACCTTGGCTTTCTTTAGCCATGCCTCGTTCGACCAACGAATCGACTGTCGGTTGAAGCATCTCGTGGTAGTAGCTTTCGCCCAACTCATAATCGAACTCGATGCCAAGTCGTTTATAAACCTGATGAATCTCGGCTTTGCAGTGAGGCAAGAAAACTTCCCAAAGCTCTAGATTTTCAGGGTCCCCTTCGTGGAGCTTCACTGTCTCTTGAAGAACTTTGGTGGCTAGACCGTGATGTTTCTGCGCTGCGGCCAATACGACTTGATCCGCTTCGACCGCGGCGACTTTCGCAGCCGCCTCTTGGATGGATTGCTCGCAATCACGATTAGCCTTTTCAGCAGATTTCAGATTCTTGGTAAGCTTTTTGTCGGCAGGAGCTTTTTCCATCGCTTTGCAAGCCATCTCGAGTCCACTGGTAAGGACTACTAATTGCTCTTGAAGCTTGGGAATCGATTCAACGGCAGCTTGATAAGCAATGATTTGCTGAATCAATCGGTATAGTCGGCTAAGTTCGGCGACCGGCTCGGTATCAAAAGCGGACTGGTTGGCGAAATTCTTATAGCCATAGATAACCATCCCGAACTGAGTTCCCCAATCGCCCAGATGGTTGTCTGAGATGACCGTATGACCGAGGTACCGCAAGATCTTTACAATCGAATCGCCAATCACAGTCGAACGAATGTGGCCAACGTGCATCGGTTTGGCCACGTTGGGAGACGAATAGTCGACAATATAAGTCTTCGGTTGCGATACTTGCGAGACCGCAAGCCGATCACTTTGATTGGCTTCGACTACGCTCTCGGCGACAAACGAATCCTTCAGTTTAAGATTAACAAAACCTTTACCGGCGACTTCTGCCGACTCAAACCAGCCGTCCGCATTAATCTGGTCTGCGATGCTCTGAGCGACTTCGACCGAGTCTTTCGAAAGCTGCTTGGCGAGAGTCATCGCCAAGGCGAGGTTCGCTTGGTAGTCACCGAATTGCGTGTCGCGGGTAGGCGAGATTCGCTCGAGCAAAGCCGCCGAATCTGGTCCAGCGATTTTCTGCAGGGAGATAAAAAATTGAGA
>JANODQ010000557.1:0-9040 GCA_031412775.1 Pirellulaceae bacterium
GCGATCAGTTGAAAGCCAAGGTCTTTCAATTGCTGGGTTGCACTTGCAAGATCATCGGCTTGGATGATCGGAAAGTGGTTCACGGCCCCTGAGGATGCTCGGGCTACTTGAGTGGTAACCTGTGCCTGGCAAAATTGTCCAACGATCACGGCAGTGACTCGAGCGGCTTCGCAGCAACGCAGAATGGACGCAAAAGTGAATGCGTCTTGGATGCGATCTATGACAACCACCAGCGGCTGGAGTGATGGTAGGGTTATCTTTTCTGAGCCGTAGGCGCTAGCCTCGGGTGCCGGCTCGCCAAGTGTAGCAACGTCGAAACCCGTGGCTAGCGCCATCGGCTCAGTGTTGGTTTGGTCGATGTTCAAAGGATTCGATGGTTGAAGGATTTTCATCGACTCGTAAGGATACTTCGAAACCCTGGCGACGATCCCCTCGTGCTCGGTGGTTTTGGCTAGTTCTTCCAGTTTAGCAGCAGAAACAATTTCAATTTCGATGCTGTGCTTCTCATCGACCATCTCATTGATCTTCTCGCTAGACTTCGGATTGGGCTTTCGTTTTATCTTCTGTTTGGCCTTCAAAAGTTCTCTATGCTGATGAGATACTTCTGCAGTCACGAACAGTTCATAGACTCGCCATCGTTCCGCGCGGAGCGTTTCTAGGACAGAGTCTTGTCCCCATAGCCAATTGACTTGATGACTGCCTGACGAAGTCGTTCGACGAATTTTCTTACTGTTTTGCTTTGCCATCAGATGTTGGTCCGTTACGAAGATATACGGCCAAAATCGCGAAGCGAACGAACCGGTTAATCAGACTATCATCGTTACAGCGTCATCCATGGCAAGTCAATCTTCATGTTAAAAGAGCTTTTCTTTTTCGTAACATCAGCATTCCGTTTACGTGTGGTCGCTGAGCCGTACTTTGGCTTGGTCTTGCGGACGCGCCGATGCGGACGCCCTCTGGAAGCGGGCGGGCGGCGGTCATGAAGCCTTCGACAAAAAGCATTTCTTTGAGTTGCCGAAAAGTTTCAAAGCTGCCCGGGTAGACCCACGCGGTGACGGTGGTTTCACGAGGCGAATAAGCAGACAGATCGATTCGAAGCTGTCCATTCATGCCAAGGCACTGGTCTATTGATTCTCGAAGAATCTCGGGACCGGGTTCTAATTCAAACTTATCGAGTTCGATTATCTGAGCCATTGCGGTAGTGCCGCCGTTACTGACGAGGCCTCGTTTTGAAACGAGGCGATAGCCGCTACTCATGCAGCCTTCCTTATCGGAAGCGTACTGGAACCGGGAGCGACATTGTTGCTACGTCGCACGGCTTGCTTGCCGATGTATCCAGCACGTTCCATTTGCGTACCAAGAACAGCAACGGCTTCCATTAGACATATGGCCGCGTCATGGAATCGATCTACATCGGTGAGTCGTGAAAGATTTTGCTGAAGCCCTTCTTCCATCATTCGAAAACCATCGCATTTGTCTACCAACTCGCGAAGCAGATTCATTGTCGTAGCCATCGATTCATGTTGAGTATGAATTGTGCGAGTCTGCTCCGAGAGCGTCGTCTGCCACTGCTGATACCTTGCATCAAGTTGTGCGACGCCATCTTGTTGAGCTCGAGTAAAATCGATCGCATGCTTCCCAAGAGATTCATCGAGTGCTTGAGTCAGTGACGTTTGGAGCGTTGCTCCGGCTGAGCTTGACATCTCGCTCCACCGCGTCTGCGTCTCGGCGATTGATCCCTTCCAAACATCTGCTTGCGTTTGCACGACTCGATCAATCGCAACGAGGAACTGATCGGTCACAAGCCGGACTGTCTTCTCAACTTGGAAGAAGTCCTTCGAATTGTCTTCTTCTTTTTCGCTCAGGATCCCTTGAAGATTTTTTCCGATCGCATCGTCCATGGTTCCAAGCAAGGCTATCTCGACTCGACTTACACCAAACATCACAAACATAGTTGCCATCGTAAGCACCAGTCCAACTGCCGTTGTATCGAATGCAACATACAATCCAGCCGTAAGCGAATTCATCGCCTCTTGGGAACCGCTTGCAAGAGCCTTGGTGTCCATCTGCCCAAGGGTGTCCGAAATACCGATAACCGTTCCCAAAAACCCAAGCATAGGCATTGCCCATGTCATCATGCGGACCAATCCATAACTCTCATGTTGTTGATCGGCATCTTTATCAGCCAGTTCATGCAAATCGTCTTCGAGCAACCGACATGATCCGCGAGCCACTTGCCGGGAGAGGACCGCTTCCAAGCGTCGACCAAACCACGACTGGCAAAGCGTTGTTGCCTGAGCCTTCCACAGCGTTCCAAGCCACGATGCGTTGTCGATCGGAGAAGTGTTCGCTGCCGACGCTGACAGTTCATCCAAGACTCGACAACCGGCTGCTGCCAATTGCGATTGGATAAAAACAGCGATCAGCTTTTGAACGATCGACACTAACGCAATCATGAACATGTAAACCGATACGATTGCTACTGCGTGACAGAGCACGTATCGATTGAGTAGCGGATGCGAAAAGGGCGTTTTCAAAATTACGACGTAAAAGCCGCTGGCCATCGCCGATCCGACTAGAACGGATGTCCAAATCGGAGCTACGAACGGAACGCTTGAAGTTCGAAATAGTTTGGAAAACACGAGCAATCCTCTGCTTGGTAAACCGGCTTGTATACTCATCACAACAACTATTACAGATTTATATCGTTCGCAATCAATTCCAGTTCGTCGAATTCGCTTTGCTAGCACAACCGGTCTATTCGCGACAATGAAACTCTTTGACTGCGACCGGCCCTTAATTTCGCAAAAAGCAGCTCGAAGCCTCAAGCAATCGACAAACGTGAATCGATGTATCTAAGAGGTTGACGAGAATCGTGAAGCCCACCTTTCCTTGTAGACGCCTCAACGGGATAAGCGTCAAGCTCCGTGACTACGGTCTGTGATTCGTATAGGTCGACTGATTCAATCGTTCATCGGCTTAAAGACAGCCTCCATGTAGTTTGACCAACATGACTTCAGCAATCACCTGTATTCAATGGCTCGGTAAAACACGGAACCTTTCCTCGCTGGACCTGTTCGCCGCACTTCTTCAAAGCAATAAGGAATCCGTTCGATTCGAAGCTGCCGTCAACCTGAGTGCTCGCCCTGAAAAAGTAGCGAAGGACATTTTGATACGCAGTTTGGGTGCCCATTATGCAAACGCTTCGCCCAGCTTGAAAAACATCGGATACCGATTTGTACCCGAGGTTCTTGCGATTCTCGCGGACGATCATCATGAATTGTTTCCAAACGCACTGAAAACAGCCGTCGCGTGCGAAATGCAGGAAGCTCTACCTGTGTTGATTACCACCGCCGAACAGACGGCAGCGCCCTACGCGTCACTTGCCGGCCAATTGCTTATGGAGCTATCGCTGCGACTGGGCGGTCGAACCCGCGAAACGGGAATGTCTTCCGATTTCCGCGATCGCTTTATTCAGTTGCTGCATCATTCACTTGAGAACTACTCCAGTCACCACAACGCAAAGATTGTCGACACGTTTCTTGTTTGCTTAGTTCCCGATGATGCGGCTCTGCAATGCATTTTAAATGACTCCAACACCAAGACCTTTAAGCTTCTATCGCGTCATTGGAAAACAACGGGATGCGCCGAAGCGATCGATTTGCTCGTTCAAGTCCTTTGGAAGCACTATCTGTCACACGATGTACAGCAAATTATTTTTCGGGACCGTCGTGACCGTCTACTTGGAAAGTCCCTCGCCAAGTGCATGCGTCGCGAACTGACCGACCATGTAATTGAGCGTCTCCGAAAATATGGAACCCCCGTTTGCTGCATCACTATCGAACCCGATGATATTGAACTTCCGCTTGAAGATCGACTTAATCTCTGGCGGCTACTTGCGATCACGGGCGGTTCCTTCACGTGGTTCTTGAAGGGTGTGCGATACTTTCTCACCCATCATCGTAAACAAGTAGGAATCGCTGTAGCTGATATGCTCAAGCTACACACGCCTCCTAGCCACACCGAAGTAATGAGCGCAATTGGACTGGATGATCTCGAGTTTGAAAATGCTCCTCTTGTTCGGATGGGACCGCTCCCTGATCAGGCGACAAATCGTGAGAACCTTCAGTACCTACTTAACGAGGCACCTCGCTTTCCCAAGCCCCTACAAGATGCGCTCCAATCCTTTTTTCACGATTTTACTTGCGAACACTTCATCAACAAACTCTCTTCCAAAAACGACGAATACCTCGAGCAATTCGCAAGGGTAGTTGTTCTCGGCGAACGGGGTTGGGAAGAATCGCTGAAGGCCTACATGCTATCACCGACTCCTGCGGTTCGATGCAAAGGAATTATCGCATCAACTCACTTCGCGCCGTCGCTCAAGCTACAATCAGCGCTGCGAGTGCTTCAAAATGATCCAATGGAAGTCGTTCGCGAAGAGGCTGCTTTCGCGTTAGCGCGATACAAATCTAGTTCCATCGAAGGCATTCACCCAGTCACGCCTCAATCGCTTTACGAACCGCTTTCAAGTGCGAACCTCATGGAGGTTTCCAATGTTATGGACTGAGCTTGCTCGCGAGTTGACGATGCTTCGAGCCGAGTTCAAACAGGCGATCGGTATCGACTTCACCTGGCTCTTGCTTCCGTTTGTGTTGCTTGCTGCCGTCATGGCGATCATGAAGCTCACGACCATCGCGCGAGCTTGGTGGCTCAGCCCATACGCTTCGCCCAAACGACTGTTAGTTCAGTTAGCAAAAGTTCGAGGCGTCTCGCGAAGCCAACTGCGAATCTTGAAGTCAGTCAATCCGCAAGCGTCCGTGCTGGTGCAATCGCAAATGCTTGTTGACTCATCTACTTGGCCAACCGAGCGGAAGTCCCCGCGTGAAGAAAAGCTTTATCAGTTTCTGTTCAAAAACGGTTAGGCTTAAGTGATTTCTCGAAGCATGCGTTCGAGTCGCTTAATTTGAATTCGCACAGTATCCAAGTCTGGATAAATTCCAACTGCGTCTCGAAATGCTTCTAGAGCTTGCCTTGGATTATCCAGCTCCAGCAAGCACTGCCCTAACCCCACATAAGCCATGTAGCTATGAGGAGCCAACGCGATGCACTGACGACAATCTTGAATCGCATCGTGAATCAATCCAAGATTGAAATGGGCAAGCGCGCGACGACAGTAAGCTTCGGCTGCTTGCGGATAGGATGCGATAATACGATTGGCGGTTGTAACGGCAGCCAGGATGTGATTCGATTCGATTTGCACTAACATTCTTTCGAGCATCGCGCGGCCACGTAATGGAATGCTGCGACTCTCAATCGCTTTGATCGCGTCATCGGCTAACACGCGGACTTTCTTGTCGCTGTCATTCAGCCGGGGTGCTAAGTATTCGATCGCCTCACGATTCCCAATCATGCCGAGAGAAAACACAGCCGCTTGACGAACGGTTGATTGCACGGAATCGGTAAGACGCGTTAACGTTACAAACGAATAATTCTCAGCAACTTTACAAATCCATGCAGACGAATCACCATCCGATAGAAACTGCTTGTAAAGTAATAAGATGCCCGACGATTGCGGCTGCGAGTTATTCATGGTGTTTTGCGTCTCGGGTTTGCATTGACTGTCCGACGTAGTGCCCGCCCTGCGGTTTACTTAGTTTAGTTGCTCGGTTCGTTACCGGCAATCGGCGTCAAATCAAGGCAGTTGGTACAATCGTCATCAATTTGATTGGTATGAAATTCAGAATGACCTCACAGACGACCTGACAAATCATAAATGGCCCAATTCTCTTTGCCTATCTTTGCTATTTTTGCGTTTTTCGTGAGCATTTCACCGTGTGTTTTGATAGCACAACCGATCAAAAACCCTTACGAAAATACCGATTCTTTCCGTCTTTTTCGGACCCTCATAAACCCATTTAGCCAATTCACCAAAAATGTGTCGATGAAGTCAGTTCTCGAGGAGCTCGCTCGGTCCCACGAGATGGTTTTCTGGATCGACCGACGCGTCGATGTAGATCAGTCTGTTTCGCTCTCCACCGACGGTAGCGCAACGGTACAGTCAACAATCGCAAAGCTCGCCGCCGATTGCAACTGCGAGATCGCATATCTAAATCAGATTGTCTACTTCGCACCCAGTACACAAGCAGCCACAGCCGAGTTCGCGTATTGGAATCTCTCCATTGCAACCCAGACAGCCTCGTCCACGAAAGCCGATCGGTGGCGAGAGTCGGTGGACCTTTGGCAGTGGAGCACCCCTTCGGAGCCAAAACGACTGTTTCGGGACCGCTCCCAACAGCAATCGTTCGCCATAGGAAACATGGACCTTATAGAACATGATCTTTGGGCCCCAAACAGCCTTCCGGCCGGTAGTTTTGCGGCACAGTGGTCGTGCGTCCTTGCAGGCTTCGGAGCGACACTCCGCCCCAGCAGTCAAACTCAGCAGCAAGAGCAGTGGTCTATCATCGCATCACCACCGCCTGAGAACGTGAGCTTTGATTACTCGCCCAAACTGATGATGTCCGTGGGAAAGTCCGAGTTCACGAAGTGGAAGGAACTGTGGTCTTCTGCAACAGTCAAGAAAACGCAGCTAGGTCTCTGGAAGATCGACGGTTCGGTTGCAGCTCATCGCGATTTCGTCCGCAGAGCAAACGCAACGGATATCGAACGCATTGCAGCCCGAGCCATTAAATCAAAGTCGCAACAGTCCATCGAAAACTCGCGATTTTCACTCAAGCTCCAAGGGACCCTGAGCGCGGTGTTCACAGCCCTTCGAGAACAGGCCGGAATCGAAGTCACTCCATGGCCGCTACCGGCAAATATTGCCGAGCGCCGAATCATGCTAGATTTGAAGGAGGTAACCTTGGATTCGTTGCTGCAATCGTTGGGGAAGCAGGCGAAGTTAGAAATCATTCGCCAAGACAAAATTGTCACGATCAGAATTCCGTGACTCAAGCGAGTCTCCAAAGAGACTCGCTTGATCAGGATAAGTAGGGCTGACAGGAATCGAACCTGCACTCCTTTCGGAACTAGATCCTAAGTCTAGCGCGTCTGCCAGTTCCGCCACAGCCCCATCGTTGTCGACCAACACTTGGTTGGCCGCCGACGGATCATAAATCGGTGTTGTAGACCGAGATTACTGATTGATATTACCGATTGGTGTTACCCGTCAAATGTTTCTTACTTTTCGCCTTCAGCGACAGCAGTTGGAATCACCCATACCTTGAGGTCGGTAATGATGTCAGCGTGCAATTGAACCTTGACCGTATAGAGCCCAAGTTCACGAAGCGGTCCAGCCAAACGAACTTGATCTTCGGTAACTGCAAAGCCAGCTTCTTTGAGGTTCGCAGCAATTTCAACAGCTCCGACGCTACCGTAGAGGTGGCCTTCCTTGTTGGCGTTGGCTTCGATGCTGATCGATTGCTTGCCGACCTTCTCAGCCAAGGCGCGTAGGTCCGTAAGACGTTGCTTTTCGATCTCGACAAGCTTCGCCTTGTGCTTGTCGATCATTCGCTTGTGGTGATCGGTTGAAACGATCGCAAGACCTTCTGGAAGAAGGAAGTTGTTTGCGAAGCCAGGCTTTACTTCAACGACATCGCCAGCCTTACCGAGATACTCAACATTTTGGATGAGCATCAATTGAATGCCGCCGTTAGGACCCTTTGGCAATCGGCTGAAGTGACGAACCTTTGGTTTATTCTTTATCGCAACCATGACTTATTAACCTAAAACTTCAATCTTCAAATACTACGTATCAAATTAAATAACTGAATTCGCTTTAAAACGGAAGCGGGCTTTCCTCTTCAAACACTTCATGATGCTCATGAGCCGCATCCATCTGCGATGAAGCTTCTGGATAGCGAGCGTTTGACGACGAAGCTTGCGGCTTGGCCCTTGCCGTTCCACCTTCTCCGCCGCTTCGGCCGCCGATCAACTGCATCTTGTCGCAGACAACCCGCATTTTACTTCTCTTCTGACCATCTTTTTCCCACGTATCCAGTTTCAGTCGGCCTTCTAAAAAGACCGGAGAACCTTTCGCGAGATACTCTCCTGCAATTTCTGCCGTGCGACCAAACAAGGTACAATCGACAAAAGTCACTTCTTCAACCCATTCGCCACTAGCCGTCTTACGTTTGTCATTAACGGCCAAGGAAATCTCGGTTACCGCGAGACCACCGGGGGTGTATTTCAACTCCACGTCGCGGCACAAATTTCCCATCAAAATCACACGATTGTAGCTTGCCATCTGGACTCTCCTGCTAAAACCCCAAAACAGTGAACAACTGTCCCTAAGTGTACCAATAGCAACCAGTCCCGGCAACTACTAAACTAATCTCGATCAAACTCGTCGCCGTCTAGATCGCTAGCACCGGATCCGACCGCAACAGCATCATCATCTTCGTCTTCGATAATGATTTCAGGTCGTGGCAAAGCCACTTTACCCTTCGCGTGCTCAACCAACGGCTCGACCAATCGTGGGTCAATCCTGGTGAACAACCAACGAATCAAGTTCTCGTTCAATTGGCAAGCTCGATTCAGCTCGGTCAATCGAAGCGAATCAAACGAGAAATAAATCAGCCAGTAAGTACCCTTTTGATGGCCATCGATCGGGTAAGCCAATTTTTGCTCGGCCCAAAGTCGGCTCACAAGAATCTCACCACCAAATGAAGTGATTGAATCTTGGACCGAGTCCGAACAAGCACTCGCATCCCGCGCGTAGCGATTCGAGTCGAACAAATACAAACACTCGTATGTCACCGTTGCCAAAGCAATTCTCCTGAGACTATTCTCAATGATTCGATTGACTGGAATTGTACTGATTCATGCAGGCTGCGATTCCATTGACCAACCAATGTTCTACCGCATCGCACCCGGTGGCGATCGCATTGTCAATCACGATGCGATCGTCCGCGGAAAATCTACTCAAAACAAAATCAGCTACATCCCAGTTCGAAGGAGGAATATCAATGCCGACACGCAGTCGACTGATCTCCTGAGTTCCCAACGAAGTTAAAATATCAGCCAATCCTTTTTGCCCGCC
>JANODQ010000558.1:0-3140 GCA_031412775.1 Pirellulaceae bacterium
CAACGGGTTCGCTGGCGTTTGGGTCACCGTAAAATTCGAAGATACTGCAGAGTTATTCGTTTCATCCTTTTCAGAAACTCGCGTGAAGGTGTCTGTTACCATGAATAAGCGATAGGTACCGTTGGAAATATTACGAGGCAAACTGGCATTTAAACTCAATCGCGAGTAAGAGCCGTTGGTAACAAGCATGGTTGGGTTGTTGTAAACTCCCAGTTCAATGTCATCTCCATTTCCAAGCTGCGTATCCTGAGATAACACCAATCGATCCGTCCAACTATTGCCAAAGGTCGGGCCAACCCCTGTTCCGCTGTTTTCCACCTCGTAGTCGAACGAGATCGTTTGGCCGACTATCAGTCCACTCGTTCCCAACCGTGGCGTAAAAGACTTGATTTTCAGATCTGGCCGATCATCTCCAATCGTGATCGGAATAGGACTCGAAACATTGTTTAAATTGTTTAGCTCGTATACATCGTTACCACTATCCGCTTCGATGAACAAGAAATAGGAACCAGTAGCACTTTCGGGAAGTCGGAAAGTTGTAGACAGATTTTCTTCGCCTGTTGACGACAGAGGAGCTCCCGAACGAAATCGCTGATCTAAAAGCGTATCAGTCGTCCGGTTCAGTACATTATCCGACGAGAGGTAAATCGAGTTTCGCCACGTGCTCTGCGGGGTAGGACTCAGGCCTTCGTTTTTCACAAAGTAAGATACAGACACATCTCGACCAGCTTTCGGAACATCTGTAACAATTAACACCTTCGATGTCACAAGATCTGGCGGGATAATCTGGATGTTCGTTGTCGATGTTGCGACTCTGGTGTTATTCGAGTTAATTGATTCTTCAATGACGAAACCGCTATCCGTATCTACGATTAAGTAGTACTGACCACTAAGCGTATCCGGCAATATGAATGTGTAGTTCCGCGTATCCTCGCCATTTCTAACCAACGCAATCGTTTTTTCTCGTGTTCCAAGCAGAAGATCAGTCGATGGGTTCAACGTCTGATCTGTTGACAGATAGATGGAATCGTTCCAAGTCGTCGCTGATAGATTCTCTCCCGTATTCTTCACTACATAGCTGACCGTCATCGGCTGCCCAGCAACGGCTGCGGCAGGCGCAGCAATTGAAAGGATGTTCAAATCAGGAAGAGGAGGAACGATGATCTGGATCGGACCCGGCGAAGCAGTTTTATTGTCGGACTCAGACGTGTGTTCGAAAACGTTATTGTCACCATCCGTGAAGACAATAATGTGTCCATCTCCCGCGATCCCTTTAGGCAGAGTTACGGAACGGTTCTGAGCGCCGCCGTAAGTTCCGCCTGCAACGAGTTCTCCTTGGCGAGGAACAGTAGCGAGCAAAATATCGGTAGGATCGAAACTTGGTCCATTGTAAGAAATATAGATCTTGTCATTCCACGCGGTTGCACGAGTGCTACCTGAGCCTTGATTTCTGACTTCCCAACTTATCTCAGCCGTTTGACCAGCAAATCCAGTGGTGGGGGTAATCACGCTGGTGACAACCAAATTAGGTGGCGGTGTTAATGAAATGGTACTGGAAGTATTACTAGCCTTCCAATTATCGCCTTCATTATTCCGCTCGTCGACGATTTCGTCCGCATCCGTAACGACGATGAAGCGATAGTTGCCACTGATCCCTTGCGGCAGGTTGACGACAATCGAGGTTTCGTAAAGATCATTCGGGCTCAAGAAAACGCTATTGATTGCCTCGCCTAGTAAGGTGTCTCCTTGATCGAAGTTGGCATCGGTAGACAGATAAACGCGATCGACCCAGCCGAGTGAATTTGTCGATCCTGAACCCGTGTTCTTCACTTTCCAAGTGACGTTTGTTGGCACCCCAGAATTCGCTGTCGCAGGAGCCGTGACGCTTTCGACAATCAAGTTCGGTGTCGGACGACTTGTTACTTGCAAAACGACGTCATCAATCGACTGATTGTTACCCTCTTTATCAAACTCGTTAATCGTATTTTCAGAATCAGACTTCACTACAAACCGATAGCTACCAGACAAACCCGAGGGGATACGGATGGTCTGGATTCGATTGACTGTTGCTCCAGGTTGAATGCTCCCCGTGAATCCGAAAAGTCCTAGAGCGATATCTCCACCGATGATTGCATCGCTGGACAAGTCGACTTGATCAACCCAAGTCCCGGTTGCAGCCGCATTACCTTGGTTCGTCAACTGCCATGTCACCTGAATCGTTTCCTCGTCCAATGCACTTGCTACCGTAGATATTGAAGAAACAATCAAATCAGGAAGGGGCGGCAATCCGACGTTGATCACTTGGCTAGCGGTGACATTATTGCTTTCGTTCATTTCAAACTGTAGGTTCGTTGCATCGGTCGCTACCAAGAGAAAATAGTTCCCGGGAATGAATGACAGTTCGAGCGGCAGGGTTACGGATATGCCAGATCGCTGATAACTGGTCCCCGCGAGTAACGGAATCCTAGATCCCGCCGGAGTAGTCGTGAGCAACCGATCCGTGCCGTCTAAGTCCAGTTTATTATCTTTCGAGAGATAGACACGGTCCGAGATCGGAACCGTTAAATCAGCGGTTCCGCTATTGAGTACTGTCCAACCAATCGTGAAGGGAACCGAAAACTGGACCAAAGCAGGTGTAGGAACTGCAATCGCCGTAACGGACAGTTCTGGATACGGGGCCAATGTCGAATTGAAGGTGGTCGTCGTAGTGTTATTTGTTTCGCCGACGTTTCCAGTAAAGAACTCTTGAATCGTGTTATTAAAATCGGTAGTAATCGAGACTGAAATCGCTCCGACACCTTCCATGCCATTCGGTAGAGTAAACGCGAAGGATCGTGAAGCCGACCCGCTGGACACTAAATTCCCAAGCGTCGCCGCGTTATAAAAAACATTAGACGAAGATATTATTTGACCAGTGGTTGTGTTAGTTACAACAACGCGATCATTCCATGACGCACTTGTGCTCCCTCTACCGGCATTAGAAACAGTCCAAGCTACACTGACCGTACTTCCCGAGACTGGAGCGATTGGGGTGACTTCTATATTACTAACCCGTAGATCAGGTACATCCAACGCACTGATGGTTATGGGTGCCATGGCCGACAGACTTCCGTCACTTGCAGTCACTGTCAGAGCGTAGC
>JANODQ010000559.1:0-2648 GCA_031412775.1 Pirellulaceae bacterium
ACCCTCAACCTCGACGTGCACAGAATGACCTAACTGAGGAGTTGCCAAAGCCGTCCCCGACTGGACCATGTTTTTCATGTTGTCGTCGGTAGCAATTGACCATTCCACTGGCACAACCTCCGAAGGCATGCCGCCCCCGTCAGTCGGATTCGGTGCCAAGCGTGTCCAGATCACAAAGCCATCCGCCGAGGGATCACCTGATGCAACACCTAACGTAAACGGATTCACTGAAAAGGAAGGTGCAGCCAGCACCACACTTGGAACAATCTGTGAGATGTAGGGAACAACACCCCATGCTACCGACTGAAGAAAAAAACTACGGCGGTCAGATACTAATTCACTCGCCAGATTCAGTCGTCGAGTCATGTGCTTCTCCATCTCAAAAAATGCTGCGGACTTTAGACTCGCGAAATGCATTGCGATGATGACACCGCAAAGCATCCGCCAGAGGATTGGGGGAATCCATAATATAACGAACACCCCAAAGATATTCGTCAAAGATTTGATGAAGATATCGTCAAGCTTTGATAGTGCTAAGCAAGAGGCTATGCGCTTCGGAGTGTTCCATTCGTAGGCAGATCTCTACGAATTTTCGTTGATAACAGCGTCTGCAGAAAGACGCTGCTACTTGTGGAAATTTGTCCGACTCAATCGTTTGTCTTACAGCTCGTAACCAGCCCGATACGGAGCCTTGATCATCGAATCGTATTCGTTGGTTCCGACGACCTTCATGTTGGCTTGATCCCACTCGAGCCGTGGACTTTCGACTGTTGCTACGCCTTCTTTAGCACGACCGGCTGCCCACACGGCCAGGTTACCCAAGAGGATAACTTCCGTGAGTTTTCCAGCGTAGTTTGCAAAGTTGGACCAGCAAGCTTCGGGCTTGTTAGCCTTAATCGCTGCTGCGAATTCCTTGAAGTGTCCTGGACTACGAACAAAGTCGACTTCTTTGTCGGCACCACCGATGATTTCGTATTCTGCACCGTAATCGTTTGGCGAGAAAAGTTTTCCGTTGGCGCCAACAATGAGAAGACCGCTATCACTTCGTTTGCGACCTTCGATCAGCTCGGGAGCAATCTTGTTTCCACCGTCGTACCAGTAGAATTTCAATGGTGGTCGCGACGCTGTGGCAGCAAACTCAAAGGTGATCTTGGAGTTGCCTGGATAGGTTTCTCCGTTGTGGCCGCTGGTTGTTGCTTGCACCGAGATTGGATTCACCATTTCGCAGCCCGCAAACGGCATGTTCATCGTATGGCAAGCCATATCACCCAGCGCGCCTGTTCCAAAGGCCCAGAAGCCTCGCCACTTAAATGGATGATAAGCGGCATTATATTCGCGGGCTTCTACTGGTCCCAGGAACTCGTCCCAATGGATGTGAGCAGGAATTGGTTCGCCCGCTGGTCGTTCGATACCTTGTGGCCACACTGGTCGGTTAGTCCACACATGGACTTCCTTTACCTCGCCAATGACACCCGCTTTGATCTTTGCGGCTGCTTCGCGAAGGCCGTTCCTTTCGGAGCCTTGGTTTCCCATTTGGGTAACGACTTTTGTACTCGCAGCCAACTCGGCAAGTGTTCGAGCTTCGAAGATGGTTCTCGTCAGCGGCTTCTGGCAGTAGACAGCCTTGCCATTTCTCATTGCTAATGCAGCAACCACGGCGTGCGTGTGATCGGGTGTCGTCACCGTGACTGCGTCAATGCTCTTTCCGACTTCATCAAACATCTTGCGATAATCGTTGAATGCGACAGCATCTTCAAAGCCTTCGGTTTCTTTACGCTTTGCGATAGTCAAATCGTCAATATCGCAAACTGCGACGATCTTGCCGTTGCGTTCTGCATCAGCAGAGTCGCTTTGGCCTTTCCCGCCAACGCCGATACATCCGAAGCGAATTTCTTCCAACGCTGATCGGCTCTCACGTGGCGCTATGCCGCCAGCGACCCAGTAGCCGCCGGTGATGGCTGCGGAAGTTTTAATGAATTTACGTCGCGAGCTGTTGCTGATTGGTTTCTTGTTTTTCATGTTGTTTAGTTCTCCAGTGGAGATAGGGTGGGGTGGGCATTCGCCGTCGATTGGACTAGCTACAAATTGGAAGGTTGTCACTCGATTGCACTGAGTTCATCGTGACGCTAAGAGCTTTGGATTATAAGGTTTTTGACGTATCAAGTCAGCAAACAAGCCTCGGAGAACGATAAAAATGTCGCCTAGAGATCAATTTCCGTGGCAAACTTAGACGAACCCGATCAAAACGCAGGAGGCGAACGTGGACGAGTCAAGGATTTGACACCTTTCCACATCCCCTTTGGTGCTTCGAAACACCCAATCCCTTTTGTTGGCCTTAATGTATTGCCTTTTAGTGGGCATTTTTGCGAGACTTATTATGATGTGGCGAGCTTTCTTTTCGGCGGTCGGTATCGTTTTAGTCATCTTGGGGATCGAGTGTTTGCTGATCGACAGCGCTGTTTTAGCGGCTGGAGTTGTCGATGATCCAATGTCTTTACAGCAAAACACCATGTTCGGAGGCCAGCTCGCAAGTACTCAGAATCGTATCTTTCGACCGGCTGAGTGGATTCCTTGGAGCCTGCTTGCTTCCGGGGCAGTTGTTTTGATCTATGCCATTTCGCTTCGACGAGCAAACGGTTAATAGTACG
>JANODQ010000560.1:0-2805 GCA_031412775.1 Pirellulaceae bacterium
TGCTTTTGCCGCTGGGATGGATCGAACGTATGTCAATTCGGTCGAGCAAGGAAATCGAAACATTTCGCTGGTCAATATCGTGAAACTAGCGAACGCTTTAAAGATCGATCCGGCTGAGCTGTTGAGTAGGGGGTAATAGCCACATATCTTTCGTACGCGAGACGAGTCAACCTACTCCCGTTGTCCACATAGACTGGAATCTCACACAGCATGGAGCTACGTAACTGTAGGACCGTCGTAGTTCCCTCTTGGGATGTATGAGAACCTAAATTGCGATCGAAAACCTGGCAAGATACTTGATGGCGCGAGTTAGCGTTTAGGCGTTACAAAAAAGCATTCTCGCGAGCTTTCAATTCCAGAGAACAAGTAGTCGCAATACCAAACAACTTTCAAAAGCGCTTTTTGAATTTGGAAATCCATTTTGGTTCGGATTTGTTGAAAACGATCAAGACCTAAATTCGTCGCAGTGAAAAGCTCGGAGCGAGTACTTCGTTGCGAGTCGAGTTTATCTTTTGCAGTTCAAAGTGATCTGTAGTCCATGATTCTTGTTTGGTTCGCGTCGATGCTATGTTTTATTCTTTCCTTTCAGTGGAGGTCAATGTCGATGAGTCACATTGTTGAGGTACGTACTGAGGTTCGAGATATCACGGCAGTGAAGTCGGCTTGTCGCCGACGGAAGCTTGCTGAACCGAGTGTGGGGACTTTTCAACTGTTTACAACGAAGGCAACTGGGCTCGGCGTTCAACTGCCGCAGTGGATATATCCGGTTGTGGTAGATCTTCCCAGTGGTCGGCTGAGCTACGACAACTTCGAAGGGCGCTGGGGGAAGCCAGAGGAACTGAATGGTTTTCTTCAAGCGTATGCAGTAGAGAAAGCTTCTTTGGAAGCTCGACGGGCTGGCCACTCGGTTTATGAAAAACAGCTTGAGGATGGGAGTGTCAAACTTACAGTCATGGTTGCAGGAGGTGCTGCGTAATGAAGACTATCGAAATCACAGTTTGCCCACTCGGTCAAACAAGAATCGAAACCAAAGGGTTTTCTGGTAGCGAGTGTATGGAGGCTACTCAGGAGCTGGAGCGTGCTCTTGGGATGTCGAGCAACAATCAGCGTACGGCTGAATTCTACTCCCAGGCGAACGCCATGAATCAGAGTTCACTCAATCAAGTCGGCAATACTGACTTCAACGTTTCGGGATAGCCGGTAGTTGTTTGACAACAGTGTAACCCGTCTGTCGATTCAGACACATCTTTAGCAAGCCGCTGGGAAGTAACCGGCGGCTTGTTTCGTTTCGTTGGCATCGTCCTGAAGCGAATGGCGTTTTGTGACGACTGCAGATTCACACAACGTAGCCGAGGCTACCGCCTTTGGGCTCATTCAAATTTGTTTACTAAAACTAAAAGGAAACTTTCTAAATGACACTTCTAACCAATCGAATGCGGGAATTGATTCGTGCTTGTTTCACCGGGATCTGGCTTCGCAGTCACGAGATGACCGAAGCCGTCTCGGATCTCGCTCAACTTTGCCGGGATGAAAACTGGCAATTGATGACCTGGGACATTGAGCAAGGACTTGCTTCCGCTAGTGGAGTAGCGGTATCAGAGGCCACGGATCCGCTTGCAGCGATTAGGGCTCTGAGTGCAATAGCTAGCGGAACTGAGGGTGCATCCAAGACAACCGTATTGGTTCTAAAGAACTTTCACAGATTCTTGAACTCGCCCGAGATCATCCAAGCTACCTGCCGAGCGATCATCGAGGGGAAGATGAACCGAACGTTTCTAGTTGTGCTAGCACCGGTGGTTCAGCTACCGCCGGAGCTCGAAAGGCTGTTCATCGTTGTGGAGCACGACCTACCCAGCAAGGAAGAGCTCCAGACGCTTCTAGAATCGATTGCGACCGAACCGGGTGAAATGCCACCCGAGCAATTGCTAAACGCCGTACTGGACGCTACAGCGGGTTTGACGCGGTACGAAGCCGAGAACGCCTATTCGCTTTCGTTGGTTCGGCATCAACGGGTTCGTGCCGACGCGATTTGGGAACTGAAAACGCAAGCTTTGAAAAAGTCAGGATTGCTATCGTTGAGCCGGTCGCAGTCGGACTTCAGCAGTCTGGGCGGGCTGACTGCTTTGAAAGCGTTTTCGAAACGAGCTTTGCTGCGAGCCTCGTGTGTCTCGACCAAAGCCAAACCTAAGGGTGTTTTGCTTCTCTCGCCGCCAGGATGCGGAAAGAGCGAGTTCTGCAAATCGCTAGGTAACGAAGTGGGGCGTCCGGTGGTGACACTCGACGTCGGCACGCTGATGGGTTCGCTGGTGGGACAAAGCGAAGAGCGAACTCGGGATGCTCTCAGAATAGTTGATAGCATGGCTCCGTGCGTATTGATGATCGAGGAAGTCGATAAGGCTCTATCGGGAGTCGGCGGGCAGAGCGGCGATAGTGGCGTATCGTCTCGAATGTTCGGAACGCTCCTAACCTGGCTGAACGATCATGAGTCGGATGTATTCGTGGTTTGCTCTGCGAATGACATCACAAAGCTACCACCCGAGTTCACTCGAGCCGAACGCTTCGACGCGGTCTTCTTTTTGGATCTACCAGATCGTGTCCAGAAAGTTGCGATCTGGCAGATGTATCGAACGCTTTTTGAGATCAATTCCGAGGAAGCGATCCCGAAGGATGATGATTGGACGGGAGCGGAGATTCGATCGTGCTGCCGACTGGCATCGCTACTGGATGTATCGCTTTCACAGGCATCGCTGAATGTCGTTCCGGTGGCAGTGACTTCCGTCGAAGGAGTTCAGCGACTGCGGCAGT
>JANODQ010000561.1:0-5224 GCA_031412775.1 Pirellulaceae bacterium
CGCTGCTCAACTGCGCCGAACAAACTCGGTCAAGTACATCACCAAGAGTGACCTCGATGAAGCGATCGCGACGGCAAAGGATACGGTGGTCGCAGCCAAAGCAGCTGCCCCGGACGGATGCGATTGCCAATGCCAATCAAAACTTGCCGAGCTCGAAGCGAGAATTGTAGTCCTGGAAGCGAAGTGTGCGGAAAAGCTTTCCACATCGCAATATTCGACCAAGAGCGGCGGGTCAACAGGATCCCTGAGTTCGACAAGTTACTCCACAACCTACTCCACCCAAGCGATGCCCATGTACAGCACGGGCGGTGGATCCACTGGCAGTGTCGTCACCAGTTACTCGCAACCGGCTCCCGTTTCAATCGACATGGCAAACGAAACGCGAACCGTACGCGTAGTCGAACCGCGAACCAGGCGTCAAGTTTCATTCGCAGAAGTACCTGAAAACTCGGCAGTAAGTCTTGCCGTTCAACCGTCTGCGACTCAGCAATGCTACGTCGATGGCAATGGAAATACAGTTTGCCCAAACGCCGCAAGCCCCAACGCAGTGCGAGCGACTCCACGCAAGACACTTGGTTCTAGAATCTTCGGACGATAGGAGGTCGATCGTGAAAACACTTTACATATTGCTTTTGCTGCTCATCGCTGGCTGTCCACATTGCTCGATCGCTCAGGAAGTTCAGCTGCCACCGAACAGACCTGGATACGTCTGGGTTTACTCGCATGTGCAAAGCACTCAGATGACAACCCAAAGCTTTGCACAATCTGAGGCCAACCGTCTCGCTGCGGGAGGTCGAGGATATTATCGAGCCCATGGCGGTCATCCTGGAGGAAACATGCCCGGCGCGCGGTTTACGGGCACCGGTTACAGTTCCTCGCCTCACAACGTACCGACCTGCGAACCACGCACACCGATGACGCTTATTGCCGATTCGGTCCAGCGCGGCATCGATGGCCTTTATTATCGCGTGAGGGCATGGCGGTAAATGTTCAAGTATGTCCTGGCGGCAGTTGTGATCATCGTTTGCCTCGTATTCCTGCAAAAGGGATGCGAGCGTATGCGAAGTGCACGATGGGACCGATGGGATAGAAAGAAAGACGAAAGACAAGAAGGTCGCGAAGAACGGAAGCAAGACCGCTTTTGGAATCGCGATGATGGTGAAGACAAACAGACGCGGCCTGACCGCCAAAAACGATTCATCTGGCGACGACGCGAAACTGAATAGAGGGATGATACAGACGATGGACTTAGCACAAGTGGACGTAGGGACTGCTGCAGTGGGCACCGCCAGCAGTATTCTTGCCGACCGATCTGACGCCATGGTCATTTTGGTTGGAGTTCTCGGCTTGGTTGCGCTTTGGGTTTGGAAAGTCATCCTGCCACAGAAGGCGAGCGAGCAGCGGCTCAGAGATGCTGACAAAGCGATTCACCAACAAAATGCAGCAACATTGTCCGAACTCGGCAAAGTCACAACTGGAATCCATCAAACGACTCTCCACAGCAATACAACACTGCGAGCAATCGTCGAGGTTAAAGAAATCGAACTTGAATGCATTGGCAAGATTGCTGACGTCGCCAAGTGTGACATTCGCGATAAGCTTGCCGAAGCGCGAGGCGTGATGCGTGCCGTTCGAGCGGGAGCAACATCAGACGTATGACCAACTTGCTCGAAGATGCAAGCCAATGGCTTAGCGGCCAGATCGATGATCACGCATCAAACAGCGTGTTGTATCGTCGCGGATCGCTGACCGTCCCTTTGGTTGCTGGCAAGGCTCGCACAACCTACGAGCTTACTGACTCATCTGGGATGCTGGTCGAAGTAGAATCACGGGACTTCCTCGTTACGGCCGCAACGCTAATTTTGGATGGTATTCAGTGCTTACCAGAAGTAGGCGATCGAATCATCGAAACGGTAGATAGCTCACTGCACGCTTACGAGGTGATGACTTTCGGAACGGAAAAGCAGTATCGATTCTGCGACCCTTATCATCACAAGCTCCGCGTTCACACGAAGTATATAGGAGTGGTGACTGCGCTATGACAACTCCAAATATTCCATATCTTGCCGAAGAGCGCAACAGCGCCAACCCAGTGATACGAGCGTCGGACTTGCTAGCCGCACTCAATGACGACATCGTAATAGACGGGGGAAGCACACTTACAACAAGCACAGGAATTGATGACATGGTAACAATGACGGACTCCAACGGGACCATGCTTGCCTACGGATCTCCTTCAGTTGCAGCGGATTTTCTAACGAGCGGGAAAAAGGCGCTTGTCATCGGTGATTCGACGATGGCAAAAACTGTCATTTATCTACAGCAACCTTTTTATCGTAACCAACGTTACCGAAAAGTAAGGCAACATACTTCCGCTGCTGGTTTGGGCGGAACCTACTACGTATCAGGAACAAATTCACTCGTCGCAACACCATTGGCATATTCTCCCTACCGGGGTGCTTATGAGTATGCGATGTCGGCTACGTTGGTCCCGGCGGATGCGAACTTCTATTCTAATCGAGTAGCGCAGTACGATTTTCAAGGGCAAAGCAGAACGGAAACGCCACTGGTCTCGCCGACGAACGCGGATGTGGCGTCGGGAAATTTAGTCACTCTCACCAAAACACTTGGCGCGAGAGTACAGCTTGAAATTCGTGCATATCCAGGCGGTGAGCCGCAGAATGTTTTTCGACTGTACCTATCGGATGGGGCGACGGTTTTGGGCACGTCAGCAGCGTTCAACAATTACGCGGCAACGGAAACGATTAGAACGATCACGGTTGATTTAGCGTCTTGGACCGGGGCCGCACTGTCTGCTACCGCGAAACTCGTGCCAGGAACAACGCCAACCGCGAGTAGGTATTTTATTGTCTATGGAGCAACGCTTGAATCGCTCCCGACAGTTGCAAGCAATATGATTGTTGACTCAATCTCATACGGAGGCGAGCTAGTTACTACCTATCTTTCCAGTTCGCACATGGACTCTACCGCGTGGTCTTTGCTTGCGACACTTGACTACGATTTGGTAATTATCGCATTGGGTATAAACGGTTCGCTCGCATCCGTGTCAGATTACCAAGCTTTGATCGATCTTATTCGACAGGAAAACACGACGCTTCCAATTATCTTCACGACTGAATCGACGCAATCACCAGGCAGTACAACCGTCGTCACGAGAACAGCATTTTTGCAAGGCATGGTAGACGACAACGCAGACACGCTACTGCTTTGCACAGACAAGATGCTCCCGGCGTATGCTTCGCAATTCGTCGGGTACGACGGTACTTTCCAAAGTGGTTCGTGGTATCGACGCGGCGACGTGGTTTTATCGTCTGGTGTGTATTACTGCTGTCTAGGTGGTGGTGTTGGATCAAGCACACTGGCAATCTACGCGACAACCACACCAGCAAGCGATGCGACTCAATGGGCACCCATTGGAAACAACGGAGACAACGACACCTACACAACAGCTTTTTCTCGCAATCGAATGCTGGGCGATGCTGTTCACCCACATGCGTTCGGTCACCATGTTTACGGGTTGGCCTGGTGGTCGCTACTTGAAATGGTTGCGAGGTCCGCATGAAAGTAAAAAAAACGACACAACAAAAGCGAGGGTTTTCAAGCGATTTAATCGCGGAAAATGCCAAGCTGTTACAAGGCGAATGCTGCTTAGAGATCGACACTTTACGCTGGAAAACTGGCGACGGGGTTCATCGTTGGAACGATCTCGATTACGACTTGTCTTTTTATTCGCTAGATATTTTGCATCCCAACGCAGTGCCTCACCCAAAGGTCGGCGCGACGAAACTTTGGGTTGGAGAACATGCGACCATTTCCAACGCTAATTATTTTGAGTGGTCGCTCTTAATAGCAAGCTTCGATTCTTCGGAAATAACATTTGATTCCGATACACATACTTTCGACGAGACCGTAACATGACGCAACAAACAATCGGAATTGGGGCTTCGGCAAACGACGGAACCGGCGACGATCTCCGAACCGGCGGAGACAAAATCAATTACAATTTTTCAGAGCTTTACGCGAGAACTGAACTGCTGGTTATCGCAGGCGAACCGACTGCGAGCGATTTGCCTGCAGGTATTGTTCGTACAGTTCGAAATACTGTTGCGGGCGAAATTAGACACTGGACGAATGTTGCCGGGACTCTATATAAATCAGCCGCTTTCGGGCTTGGAACCATCCCGCAATTAAGTGTTCAGCGTAACTCTGGCGGTGGTGCATTTAATGCTGGGTTCAGCATGTCCGCAGGCGCTACTGCTGGACAGGATTTTGAGGTTAGCTTCGAAGTTGTCTCGTTGGCAACCTACGTTTGCCTTGGTTTTTCGGCAAGCAATGCAGACGCGACGATCGGAACAATCGAGTACTGCGTTTATCTCAATACCGGGATATTTGGAGTCTATCAAAGTGGAGGAAGTGCAGGCAGTTTCGGCAGTGTAATTGTCGGAGATCGGCTAGCTGTAAAACGGACTGGAACTACTGTAACTTACCTGAAAAACGGTTCTGTTCTTTATACGTCCAGCGTGCCTAGTAGCGGTGCGTTGGTAGTCGATTCTTGCATCTATGATGCCAACGCTGTCATCAGTGAAATCGAGGTGAAAGTTGCTGGCGTAGTTGTCGCGCAAACGCTCACTGATTTAGTTAGTTGCGTCGGCATTTAGGTGCGGATGTGATTCGAGAAGCGGCGGATTATTAGTCAGAAACCAATAACGGAAAAACCAAAGAACAAATGAACCTAGAACTACAACTACCGCCGGGAAAGACCGCAACGATCCAGCTCTATGCGCGGATCGGCGGGGCGGCCGTTGGTTCTCCGATCTCTGGTATTCCTGATGGCACGGATCCATCGATCTATCGCTTCGCGCTGGGTGTCTACGACGAAGGCGACTATGACGTCCAACTGCTCGGCGTCTCAAATCCAGATGGAATCCCATTCCCGATGCGCAACGGAGTTGCCTATCTCGGAATCCCATGGGCGATCATCGATGCGACTATTTATATTCCTCCAATTATCGCTCCTCCCGACTTAGACGATGTATGCCGAGTACAACTGCGGGCCCGGCATGGTGCAACTCAATTCCAAGCCCGAGTGTTAATAACCTGCGGATCCTCTGGACGCCTGGCTGAGTCTGTTTTCGCTGACATCGCATTCGATGGATTGACCGACAGTGCTGGTCTGCTACTGGTTGATCTTCCATGGTCCAGC
>JANODQ010000562.1:0-10495 GCA_031412775.1 Pirellulaceae bacterium
GCTGAACAAGCCGCCTGCAAAGGTCGAAATCTACAACGACTTGCACGCCGATTTGGTCCATCTGTTTGATGTGCTGCGATGCCCAAGGAAATCGAAAGTACTCCGAAAGCGATTGCAACAAACGCTCTTTCATGAACATGAATTTCAGTGATCGTGGCGAGAGCCGCTGCCGACTGATACGATCGAAAGAGCTCGCAGAATCATGATTCGTATGCGGATGGCCTTCGGTGGCAACGGTGCAAGGGATAGCTCGCCGGGATTCGCTTTTGGAAAGACGATCAATTCGTCGCTCGCGTTCCGTAGGAAGGTTGACGAGCTGCTCGATGTTTCCGATCGCCTGCGGAACGTCACGATAATGTCTCGTGATGCCCGCGATGTGATCACTCGGTTCGATTCGAAGGAGACGTTGATCTACTGCGATCCACCCTATGTTCACGAGTCGAGAAAAGACGCACGTGCGTATCGACATGAAATGAACGACGAGGATCACGAGCAGCTGGCCGAGCTGCTCAACAACGTGAAAGGGAAGGTCGCTCTGTCTGGATACGACTGCAAACTTTACACGAAACTTTACAAGGGATGGCGAACCGAACGGCGGACGCAAATGCTGCAATGCTCACGCGACAAAACCCAGTCGCGTGAAGAGGTCCTTTGGATGAATTACTGATTCAACATGTCGGCCCTGCATGTAGGCCGCAACGGATTGTGCTGATGCATTATGAGGGCTATCATCGTCTCGTTGGCGCTAAGACCCAGTAATGCTGGAATAGCGAATCGTAGCCGACAAAATGATTCGATACCGACTGTGGACTGGGAACGCGTACTGGATGACGAGCAGCTGGCGCGGCTGCTTGCAAAATCAATGCGTGAGTCGCGAAAGAACTGCAAGCGGTATCTTCACGATCAAGGCGTTGTCGGCGGTGCGGAGGCTCTGGACGAGCTGCTCGCAGTGGCCAATGCGAGGCCTGCCGTGATTGCACGAGCCAGCGAGATTGACAAGGTGCGTATGAGCCTAGCAAATGCTTCGTCGAGCGATCTAGATAGCACCTATGATGCGATGCGATCCGAGGTGCGAGCCGCGATGCATCGGGCGGATATGTCGATCGATGACGTGGCCGTTGCCAGTCGACTCACCGGCGATCTTGTGTCGCGTATCCTTTCGGGAGCCACGGTACCGACCACCGAGCAGCTCGCTCGCCTATCGATCGCTCTGCGGAGCCAGTGGCGATTGGAGTAACCGCTGGGTCGATGCCCTCCGGCTTATCGTTCGGTACCGTCCAGAAACGCAACTACAGAAGCCAGGCGTTGATTGACTTCGCACATCTGCCCCACGTGCCCCCAATGGATAGGCGTTGAATCACCCATTGAATTCTCTGGGGCTGGTTGATCCTGCAGCAGCTCCCGGACGCGTTGTAGTAGATCTTGTGCGACTAAGTGGGCTGTTTCGTAGGCTGGGATCGGGTCAAGTTTTGATTTACGTGGTGCGTTCATTTTTTCTCTTTCATGGAATCTGCATTGCGATAACACACAGATGCCATGGGTCGGCAACGACAGCAAGCGGTCGCGGGGAGATTCCACGAAAAAACCCCGCATGACCGGGGCAGTGATCATGCGGGGCAAATTTCAATCGGTCGGGGCAGTGACCAATCGAACGCATGAATTCTAGCGATCGCGGATTCCGTATGCAACTAATGGTGAAACAAAATCCGCTTTTGTGAATCGATAGGCCCTAATTGTGAAACGAAACGCGTTTTGCTGCAGCTTTTGCCGCTGATAGTGAATCGAACGAACCTTTCCACGAGGATCGATCCCAGGCACCGCCGTCGAGTACTCGAAGCTCGTAGAACTTGCTGGCGTTCACTTCCGGGCTCGTGATGTACGGTCGGCCCCAAATCTTACGATGGCACGCGGGTCGATCATCATGCGGTGTGCAGTCCCAGTCGGCCGGCAGCTGTGGATCCACTGGGATGCCTGCGGTCGCCAAGAATGCTTCAACGAGTTTGCGATCCGAGATCTTCCTTGCTGTTGCCATGATTAGAGCCCCTTTTGGATGTTGTTGGTTTTACGATTGCGACGTTGAACTTCTCTGCGTGTTGCCTCGCGAATGAACGCACTCAGCTTTTCGCCTTCGATGCATGCGGCGATCGCTGCAGCCTTCTCTGTTTCCGGCATCTTCACCGGAACAATCTTGCTAGGTCCCTCATCAAGTGATTTTGGCATTTGTTGTAACCCCTCAAGATTTTTCGTCGCGATCAACACTGCGTCGTTCGCATGTGACTATCTTAGCGTATCGTATATACGATACAAGAGGCACGAGTAAAGATTTTAAGATTAAATCTTAAAGTGTTACTTTGAGTCTTTCTGAACTGACTGTCGCAGATTCGATGCGATGGTTTCCAGACCCACCGCCATGCATGATGCACAGCAATCTTTTTTTTCGTCGGTTGTCCTTGGGTGGCCAGTACTGGCTTCCGTGAATTGCACGCATAGGTGATAGCCGATTCGATTCAATGTGTCCTTCCGAAAAGTGTGGTGAGCAAACGATGGGTCCATAGCAGGCCCGCCACATAAGTCGCAAAACTTTTTTGTTGCCATTATCAATCCTGAAGTTGATTTACGTAGAACGCTGGAAATGGAAAGCGACGCAGCCATTCTTGAAACTTGGCTTTCAACACTACCGACTTGACAACGTGATGCGGAGCAGGATTATCGATAATCACAAACGTCGGTCGCAAACCTATCAACGGCGACGTCCACAATCTAGCGTGGACACCGTAGTGCTTCCACATTTGCCGATCGCGATTAGTAATCGCCAGAATAGGCTGCTCGATCCACCTGGCCCATTCAATAAGCGTTCGAGTAACCGCCTGGTCGCGTCGGCAGCTGAACCGAACCACCTGTCGTTCCTCTCGAAGATTCCAAGCTTGAAACAATGCATCAATCAGTTCGCAATTCGTATCCAAAGGATCGATACCAGGCATCTGGTGGAAGTGCTTTAGAAACTGCAACGGGATCAAATACGAATCCTGCTTACACATCATTTCTAACCCATCAGCTCATCAAGCATTTGTCTCATCTGCTGGAAGGCCTGCAGGTTGCCGGAAAACAAGTAGGACATTTGAGTCGCGACCTCGTATGTATCCAGCTTCGCCTGGTTCAACTCAATCGCAGCATCGACCCAACCGGATAGCATTCGCAGTTTGTTCAATTGCGGATGGGCGGGATCGGTACCGGCGATCACGCTCGCTAGTGACTGTACGAGCCTACCAGTGAGCATTGCCACGTACTCGGCGCCCTCTTGGTCTTTGAATTGGAAGTCAACCGTTGGGTTTCCTTCAACGGTACCACGTTTGACGATAACCACTTGCGAAATGGTCGCTCCCCGAACGTCGATCGAGTCGCGGTTGTAGTTGGGAGCTTCTTGTGGTGTTTCAACCACTTTAATTGACAATGCGTTTGTCATGCTTTTCAGTCGGCCTTTCAAATTTGATTAGTTCGATATGCTTCAATTCACCGCGAATGAAATAGGTACTAAATTCCAGCCAACCCGTTTTATGTTCGCCGTCGATGATCACGGAAGATGTATAAAAACGAATCTCACCGATGAAGTCTTTTTGAATCTTCCAGATGACGGCCGCATTCACCTGCGAAGTCGACCTAACGCGTTTCCAAAGATAACCATTCTCGGAGATCTTGTAGAAACCCATCTCGCAATTAAGGCTCTTGGTTTGAAACCAAAGGCGTCCATGCTCGAACGGCAGCTCCACCGGAAGAACTACCCTGCATTGAATATCATCAAACATTCCCATGATTTTTTCTAAGGCTTTCGCCAAAAGAAACCTTCCGAGAAAATGTAGTCCATCATCAGATTTCCCAAAGCCATTCCGACGAGAGCACACGCAAAGGAAATCAACAAGTTAAACAGGGTCATCATCGTCGCTCCCTTCGTATTCATCCTCGAAGGTTAGAAAACCGTTCTTCACGCCACGCTCGATCGATGCGTCGGCCGACAATGCTTTTCGCATGTTGAGTGACAAGTCATAGAGCGAGACTGGCGAATCGTTTCGTTTCTCGGCCATGTCTCGAGCGATCTCTTCGGTGATCGGTGTGATCGCATAGATCGACGCAGTACCGACCAGCTTGGTCCATGCGTTGGCCTTTGGCGTCTCGGGAACATCAATGCGGACGAATCCGGTACCAGCGATCACCTGCTCGGTCACGCGGCCAATAAACCGTTGATGCCCCATCACATCCACGATCGCCCATTGATCAAACTGTTCTGCGTTACTGCTTTGCTGCGACATTGGCTAGCTCCTTCAATTTTTCTAGGTTTCCTTCCGCTTCTTCTCTCCAATTGATGGCTTCGTTTAGAGCGTAGCTTCGCGCGGTGATAAGCTCGATCGTTCTCTTAAGATAAGCTTCCGCATCACGTAGCGCCCATTTCAATACTACGTCTCGATCAACACAGAAAGTGTTGTCATACATCAATTCGCCATCATGGGTAACGTTGGGCCAATTAACATCCTCGCATTGCTTTTCAATGATCTGACCATCGCCGTACGTGTAGACGGTTATCGAATTGGCGAATGTATCTGGCGACTCGACGAGCTCTTTAAGCTTTGCGGGATCCGCATCCATTTCTTTTTGGTAGCGATCAAGATCTTGGTTGACTGACCAGCGATCCGCGTCTCGTTTCTCAATCGTCCCATCGTTACCGATGATGATTATGTCGGGAATGTAGACCGAACCGATGCAAATCTTTGAATTGCGAACATGTACTAAATGGGCAATGCGGTAATGCTCTTTGACGTTCTTCCATCCCATGGGTTACTTCTCCTCGCAGTTCTTGTGCATCTTTTCAAAAGCCTTACCGGCTGCCACGTATACGTTCACGGCGATCGGTAACGTGAATCGCTGCTCGGCACCGCACCGAGTGCATTTCATCATGTAGGCGTCGCGTCCCTTGGTACCGTCGTAAGCAACAACCCAATCGCGACACTTCTTCCGTTTCATGGTTGTGTTCTCCCATTCCATTTGCTTCACGCATCGACTACATCGAGCCGACTTACAACCGGCCGGTACCAGCATTTCTATTCCGCATTGATCGCAATCCATAATCACTCCATCCAGGAAACGCAGTCATCGGTTTTGCACCGTGCATGAATGTGGCCGTTGTATCCAGCTCGCCTGAACTGGAGCGACTTTCCCGCCGAACAAACCGGACAATCGATTACTCCATTTGAACCTTCCACGCCTCGCTTCCACGGACCACCAAGGCTTTCAACGATTGCTTGTCGAGCAACGATAACTCCCTCAAAGCGTTTTTGTATTTCGGCCTCTCTTGAAGCCAACTCTTCTTTGGTTGGATACCTTGCCTTATCGCAAATCGAAACCGCCTGCGGTCCAAAGCAAGGGCATCTGTCCATGAATCCTTTTTCACCGTAGGTCGGTAGCTCTTGAAAACGCACGCCCGCCTCGCAAGCTTTGCTTTCGTGCATCCCGCGATAATGATTACACCACGCCTTAGCCATGGAAGGAGCTCCTTCGTTTGTTGAATCGATTCATTTTGCGTCGTGCCAAACGTTTGGCGGTATTCATTCGGCGTGAAGAGATTTGCGGCCGTCGCTTCTGACGGCGACGAGGGATACCAAACATGAACATGAATTGAGCCATGACTACATCCGCTACTCGAGCTGCTTCGCGATAACTGGCGGACGCCATCAATGTTTGACCCATTGCCTCGATTGATTGCATGGACAGCTCCCGACTTCTCGCTGTGTAGTGGGTGCCTCCGTCGCCGAAAATGAGTGAAGCCGGAACGCCTAGGTTCCTGCACATCTGTTCGATCATGCGACGGCTGAAGCGTTGATAATCGCTGTTCATTAGTTCTTCTTCATTTCGCATAGGAAGCAGGTTTTCATGTCGGCAGTTGAGACGCGGTTGACACGATGCCCGCACTCGGGGCAACGGACTGGCGATCGCAGATTCAGGAACGGTGCACCCTGCTCTTGGAAGACGGTTGTGACATACACTTCACCGACCCGGAGCTGCTTCATGATTTCGGTTTTGTTGAATCCCTTTTCGATCAATCCGGTAATCGCTTCACGAATTGGATCCGGAGGGACGCCTCGGATTAGTACGTTAGTGTTTGGCATTTGTTTCTCTTATGGACTCTTTAGAACAAAACGTTTTTGGATCCGGCTTTGATTCGCTTCTTCGCCAGTCGTTGCATTACCTTGCGAGTTTGGTCGTATGCCAAATGGCATCGTGGACACAACGCGACCAGGTTCTCTTCGCGGCAATCCATTTCGACATGATTGATGTGTGCGACGGTCAAGGTTCGCCTGTGCGTATCGAATGGCTCGCCTGGGAATCGGCACTGACGGCTGCATTGCTCGCAACGCCATCCGGCTTGTTCCTTGATCGCCGTGGCAATCTCATCCCAGTCATCGGGATACTTGGTGCGGTCCATCGGCATGGCTTATCTCCTCGCAGGTGGCTTACGCGATGTTGGTCTGCGAGCTGCCGGGGTCTTCTTTGGCATGGCTTCTTCGACTTGCTCGAGCAAACGTCCGAATCGGTAACTGTTGGAAGTGCTGAGCGTGATCGTGATTGATTTCTTACCTCCGGATGAACCCATCCGAAGATTGGAAAGAGTCACCTCGTCATCGTCCCAACAAATGTGGTGAAACTTGCTGAGTCGTTCGTCGAGTTCGGGATCCGAAATTAGCTGTGGCGTTTTTGGTTGCGTTTTATGCGTTGGTTTATGCACTGTCTCGGGAGTTGCTTTGGGGGCAGTGCCGCTTGGTCGATTCACCACAAACGGCTCGGGCTCAGGCTTCGATTCGATGCGTGGACGACTTGTATCGCCGTGATTCATGAATTCGTCCAGCTCGTCAAACAGCGTACGCTTGGGCGTTGCGATCGCAGTCGATGATTGCCGATGCACGAGGGCCTTGGACTCCTGTTGCTCCTTGGGAATCTTGATCACGTTGCCGGTATAGACAACCATTGCAGTACTCACGATACGGTCTCCATTTCCGCTGCCGAAGCAGCAAACCAGGTTTGATATTTGGCCAGGCCTCGCGGGCCCAACACGCGTTTGATTTCGGCGTCGATCGCAGCATCCGGAGCTCCTTGGCCACGCCAACGAAACGTGATGTTGTTCTCGATCCGTTTTGCTTCCGTTCGTTGTGCTTCTTCCGAAGCGATCTTGTTGGCATTTGCGGCCTGTAACGCCTTGTCCGCATCGACCAGCGGGGAGCCTTCGGCCGCAGGGGGCCAAGGCTTCTTGCCGGTACAAAACAGACGCACTAGTCCAGGGCCTAGTCGCTTTTCCGTGGCGTAGCGAAGCAGTCGATCGACGTCGGCAGGGCAACGTCGACGGCCTGCTGAATCGACCAGGTCTCGAACGGCAAGGGCCGTCTCGACATGGAGTGCGATTCCAAAAATTGATAAAGCTTTCTCAACCTCCCCCCACCCTTCCTCGCATTGCGAATTAGGGGGCGGGTCTTGCGGATTTAATTGCGTATTGTGTGACGTAGGATCACATCGGTCGCGCTTAAAAGTCACATCGGTCGCGTTTAAAGTCACATCGCTCCTCGTGAATGTCACATCGGTCAGGGCCGAAGTCACATCGCTTGGGGGGGATTGAACTCGCGAAGTCTCATCGTTCAGGGCCGTGATAACTTTGCGAGTCTGACTTTGGTTGCGTTGACGTGCTACCAGTAGTTGCAACTCGTTCCATACGACTCGGTAATGATTGGTCACCTTGCCGTATCTACTCTTCTTCAAATCGACGGTGATGAGCGATAGCCGCGTTAACTCAGCGATCGCTCTACCGACCGTCTCTCGACGCTTCACGCCGACTTCAACGGCGATGGTGTCTTGAGACTTGAAACACTCGGATCCCGAATCATCAATGACTCGTAGAACCGCTTTCTGCAGCATTGACAACTGGACCTCGCGAAGAAGCCCCAGTTGATCGCCACGCGTGAAGTTAATCTTCAGCTGTTGCACAATCTTGGGCCTCCAATGCCTCTATCGCTTTGCCAATCGTTTCTTTTGTCTCGACCGTCGTCATGCGGACGATCGTCATCTCGTGTTTCATCTCAACCAAGCCATGCTCGGTAGTCGCGACGCCATGAATCGGGACGCCTTCAGGGGGCTCGCTCCATGCTCCGCGCTCTCGCAGTGCGCTCTTCCACGCACCTTGTGTAACTAGGTCGCAATGAGCAACTGCGTCGGCCCAAGTTGGCCAGCGGTCATACTTGGCATTGAACCACATTTGGTAGTAAAGCGACTGCTGGTTATGTGGATCGCGGATCTCGTGCTTGACTGCACAGACTTGGCAAACGCCTTTCGCCGGTGGTAGGAGGGTCATCATGATTCAGCGCCCTCCATGCTCTCAGCCTTCGTGGTCGAGTAACGTCTATGGACTGCAAGAACGAATGGCTTGTCGCAATCGTAGCAATCCCACTCGCCATCGTCGTAACATTCCGAGCCGCCCTGCGTTTCGCCGCAATGTGGACAAACGATTTCATCCGTGCACTCGTGATTAAACTCGGCTGCCATGATTAGATCGACCTCCTTCCGGTTGCTCGGGCCTTCAGGATCTCGAGAAGATCCGGAGCCAACGATTTTGCGACTGGATACTTCGGTACTTCGACCCCCAACGGGATCTTGGTATCGAAGAGTGTTCGAGAGCAGCGATTCTGGATCGCTTCTCGAACGGCACCTGGTGGCATGTCGAGCAGCTTGGCGATTTCGACCGTCATGCGTTCGTTCTGCTCGGTGTTATGGACTGCGGCCGCAAAGAGATCCTTCGCAGCTGCGACGCGTCGATGATCCTTCATGATTGGCCTCCCGTCGATCGAGCGAGCTGGCACTTGAGGCATTGGCATGGCTGGTTGAAATCCAGCTCAACAAAATCCGCCGGAGCCGAATCGGTCGAATCGATACGCACTGCGTAGTGTCGCAACGCTAGGTAGCATCCCATCACGACACCGATCGACCACGACACACTATGAATCACCGATCCCTGGGGCCAGCCGTGAATCCTGACAGCACTGTTGTAAGACTGCTGGGCCCAAGATCGCCCAAGGCCCTGAGCTATCGATCGGCAGAAAGCTTTATCGGGCGTCGGTCGAAAGCCAGGGCGGTTCTGAACTCGGTAATCACTAAACCGTTTGTATGCGGCCTCCATGCCAAGCTCGATCGCCGGTTGATCCAGCGATTCCAAGCGGTCCGCCTTGGACAAGATGTATCTACCTACTCTAAATGCCCATCGGCGGGCGAATCGATAACGGGAGAAGTACTCCACGTTATCCTTTGGGTTCATCTTCGGGTTTGCTGTTGCTACCATGCGGTCAATCCTTTCGAGTTAAAAAAATCAATCAATCAAATCAAATCATCAAAGCATTTTGGAAACGGACATGAACTAAGCTTTTCGACGAGCAGCTCTTCGTCGGCGATGTAATGTTCTTGAGCCACGCGGGAACGCTGCTCGTCTCTTTCCCCTTCTCTCTGGCCCCAACCGCAGACCATTTCCGCCAGGCCTGGGTAATGTCGATTGAGCAGCGTGGCACACGTTTTGCGCAAATGCTTGATGTTGAAATGCACCGGCAGCGATCCAGGCAATTGCTTGGGCCGCACACCGGCAGCAATGCACCAACCGTCCCACTCCGAATACAAGTTCACTCGTGATTTCGGAATAGGCAGCAACGGCTGCGCGAGCAACGCGACGTCGCTCGTCTTTGGTCCAACGCCAGCGACGGCAGCCAAACGGTTGATGGCTGCTCGTGCGTGGCGGGTTAACGGTAGATAGAGAGGATCGGGCTTGGCCCACTTCTGTTTCTGAGGGACGTACCACAGCCAGCCCCATTCGTTCTGAGCGGTTCCACCGGGGTTGGGCGTTTCGGGATGCCATCCGATGTTGGCCCATGTCAGAGGCCGCTTGGCGACCTCGAAAGAGAGCAGCTCCTGGGTTCGAAATCCGTAGGTCACGAACATCATCAAAGCGATGCGCCAAGTATCCGTCGGCGAGAGCCCGATACGCTCTTCTGGCGGCCACGTTAGACCGGCAGCATTGTTCCAGAGCAGTTCGAGCTGCTCCGATCGAAAGTAGTACTTGATCGCCGCTCGCTTGGTCGGCAACGCTTTCACGCCAGGCGAATAGTGGACTAAACCGAGTCGCTCGGCAACGGATAGGATTTGCTTGATCGAACCGAGGTGTTTGTTGGTCGTTCGGTTGGAATGTCCTTGTTTTTTCAAGGCCGACTGCCACTCGGCCAAGTGCTCGGGCCGAACGCGCTTCGGAAGTAACGGATAGGTTATCCGTTTCTTCCGCCAATACGATTCGTAGCGCGAAAGATGAAGCTCGATCTCTTTGATCGTGCTGACGGCTCGATTGTTTTTGACCATCTCCGGACGAAGATGTTTCCGCCAAACCCATCGCACCGATTTGCGTAATGGCTTCTTGGCGGGTGCGATGGGC
>JANODQ010000563.1:0-18578 GCA_031412775.1 Pirellulaceae bacterium
GTCAGCTATGGGTTTGGCTGTGTTCTGGGTTGCTCGAGTTGCTTGCAGCAGACATTTTGAAAGCAAATCCGAGCGATCCGGTTTGTGCGTGTCCCCGTTTGTCGATTTCGTAATGAGCGAGTCTCCAGAAGCTCATTTAACGATTATTGCATTGCTTATTTCAAGCAAACGTTTTTGCATGAGGCGTTAGAAGAGACGCCTCAAAAACCGGTGAAATCGGGCTCGATAGTTTAGGCACGGGCCGAAATCAATTTTCGAAGGGCTTTTTCATGGTCGCAGATTTCATCGATTACCAACTTCGGCGATCCATTGGCGGTGAAGCTTCATGAGTTCACACACGAGTTCAGGTTTGTCTTTGATCAGGTTATGCTTTTCCTCAATGTCCGCTTCCAAATTCACGAGCCACAGAGGACGGTCACTTTTCCCGGAAAGGTTCCCGGATAATTTCCAAGGGCCCTGACGCACAGCCCAATCATCGCCGAATAGCCAATGAAGCACCCTGTCCGTCTGCTTCGTGGGATTTTTTAGGAGCGGTAGGATATCCATGCCATCGATCTGATGCCCTTCCGGAACTGATCTCCCCGAGAGCTTTACGAACGTGGGCAGTAGGTCCATCGACATCACGGTTTGGTGATTAGTTTGGCCCGCATGAATTACTCCTGGCCAGCGAGCGATGAACGGCACGCGATGGCCTCCCTCGAACATGCTGCCCTTAGAACCTTTTAGGGAAGCGTTATCGCCGGTGCCGACTCCAATCGGCCCGTTGTCTGAACAGAAGATCACCAGCGTATTTTTTTCCAGATCATGATTGCGCAACGTCTCGATGACGACTCCCACGGATTCATCAAGGACCTCGATCATCTCCTTGTAGGTGGCCTTCGGAGACTGTTTCTTGCCAGGGTCTCGTCCCTGCAGGGGCGAGTGCACCACTTCATGCGCTAGAAAGAGATAGAAGGGATGATTTTTGTTCTTCTCGATAAAATGAGTGGCATACTTGGTCAGCAGATCGGTGGTGTAGCCATCTCGGCGACTGCCTGGTGCGCAAGGGCAAACAACGTGGCAACGATGATTGCGATTGAATAAGTACGGTGCATAAGAAAAAGTACTTGTGCTTTCTGCCGAGTCACTGAATCATTTTCCAAGAGCGTCGAAGACGGCCTGGAGGGTTCTGCGGGCGGCGGCTTCTGTTTCGGGGGCTTGATTTTCGTTAGGCTTTGCTGGAGGCTTCCACAGCTCGACGACGCGACGGAGTTGGTTCTTGTTGTTCAGCATGTAGTTGCTGTTTCTTACTTGGCGGTCATTGGCGTTTTGAATGTGTATCCACTCGCGTGATTGGCCTTGTTTTCCGAAGAGTTGAGGTACGAAAGAATGGCCGTGGATTCTTTCCTCGGGAAGTATGGCGCCGGTGAGTTCGCAGAGAGTCGGGAATATATCGGAGAGATCGACGAGATCTTCGCAGGTGCCGCTGGGCTGGATGTGACCGGGCCACCGCACAAGCAGCGGGATGTGAGTACCTCGATCTGTCATGCTGCCCTTTCCTCCGGCGACTTTCTTGTAGTCGCCCCAGGTGTTCACAAGATCGCTGTCGGTGCCGTTGTCAGCCATGAAAAGGACGATGGTGTTTTCGGCGATACCGAGGTCGTCCAGTGTTTTAAGGATGATTCCGATTTGCTTGTCGAGATAGGCGACCATGTCAGGGAAGTATTTGGGGTCGCCTTTGTGTCCCTCGCGTGGTGAGCGATAGGTTTTGTCTTGACTGTCTGGTGTGGGTTCCCAGGGGTAATGTGGCAGGCAAGTCGAGTAATAGGCGAGAAAGGGAGTTTTGCTTTTCGAGCTGGCTTTGATAAAGTCGAGATAAACTTCAAGGTCCACGTCGGGGCCATAGCGATCTTTGATTTCATCTGCGACGAGGCGGTCATCTCGCATAAGGTAAGGGTTCCAAAAGCGGGTGGTCCTCTGACCTTTTTCATCAAAAATCTGCCACGTCTGGTAGTGATCGAAGCCGAACTCACGGATAGTGTTGTGCTTGTGCTCCAAGGACACATGCCACTTGCCGACGATCTGCGTGGTGTAGCCGTGCTGCTTGAGCTGCCGAACGAAACTCGGCTGCGATGGATGCAGGTAGATGTCCTCCTGACTCTTGCTGTGCAGCACGACTTTCAGCCCATTTTGAAAAGGGTATCGGCCGGTTAACAACTGAGCCCGCGACGGCGAGCAGTACGGATTGCTAAAACAGCGAGTAAATCGCGTGCCCTCTTGAGCGATTCGATCGATATTTGGAGTTTTGTGCGACGTGCCACCGTAGGCGGAAAGGCACTCCACGCCGAGATCATCAGCAAGGATGATGATAATGTTAGGCTTGTTTGCGGACTGCGCGCCAGCCGCTCCTTGAAGAGCGGCCAGTAGCAATGCAGCGATGAAAGTGTGCAAGTGTTTCAGATATTTGGTAAACATAATTTAGGTTATTTTTCATCCGCTGTGATCTAGCGTATGCCGGATTGAGGCGTGGAAACAATGCACCGATGTCTTTTCAAAATGCCGCCGATAATCGCATCGAGTTCCTTAAGTTTATCCCACATCCTCGCGGCGAGGTCACTGGCGTTCTTCATTATTTTGGGTAATGTGACAGATGAATTGACGGGGGACTTGATTAGCGTCGCAGTGCTCCTTTAGCTTCACGAAGAAGTACGTGGTGTGGGGCGGATCATTTTCGGCATCACCGACGTTGAGCGGTGCGTTGTAAACAAGCCACGGGCGGGTAGGCTGTTGGTGAATCCACATAAAAGTTCTCCGAATTCGATTACTCAACAGTTCGAATTCGGATGTTGCGGTATTCAACTTGGCCGCGATCGCCTTCTAATCCGATGGGGCCTGATGCGGGTACTGCAAAAGATTCCTCAAGGACTTCACCGTTGCATTGATATCGAGCGGTATTTCCTGTGACGTTAATTTCAACTTGATTCCATTCTTGAGGCTTATAGCTTTTGAGCTCTTTATACGGTCCCGCTAAAACGAAGTCGCGGCATTGCAGTTGCTTTCCACGCACAAAGATTCCACTATCGGCATTTGGTGTTGCACGGAACTCGAGCTTCAAAACATAGTCAGAGTTGAAATCCCGAGTTGTCCACAGTTGCTGAATCCGACGTCCATCAGGCGGGTTGGTTACGACCAATCTATTCTTGACTGCGATGTAACGATGGTCGTCGCTGGCGGGCTTCCCATCGAAACTCTTCGCCTCTTCGATGATGGGCCAAGCGGGCGCGTTCGGGTCGCGGCTTTGCCATCGCTCGCGCGACTTGCGTTCATCAACGGTCGTCGGACGAATGCCCCAACCGGTAAGGTCTTTGCCATTGAAAAGCGATTCAAATCCCGCTTCGTTGATAGCTTGCGTAGATGCTACTGCTTCAGATACCGGAGACACCAAACCGATCACTTCCAAGACCGGTCGCAAGGCAGAGTTCCACTTCTTATAACCTGCCTCGTTTGGATGTAGAAGGTCAGGAAACTCTTCGACTTTGGCATCCTTCTTTTCGTTGGCAAAGAGCGTCCAAGTATCAATCACATGCACACCCGCATCTCCCTTTACTTTTAGTTGATATAGCCGATTGATTTCCTGAATCTTCTCCGCCGGTCGCTTCTTCGAATCGGAAGATGGGAAAACAAGGCTCAGGACAATCGGTGTCTTAGCGTTGTAAGCATGAATTTTCTCGACGATCAGCGCAAGGTTATCTGCGATCGTTTGTGGGTCAGCACCTTCTTCCAGATCGTTTGTTCCCATCAACATTACAACACCCGAAGGATTCAAATCCAGCACGTCCGTTTGTAGTCGAATCAACATCCCACGAGTCGTATCACCAGAGATACCACGATTTGCCACAAGTGTATCTCCGAACGCGCCACGCATCCCATTGCCCAATCCTTGCGTTATCGAATCCCCGAGAAAAACCAGCGCGCCTTGTTTCTCTTTCACTTCGCCGGCCCATTTAGCTCTTCTCGTGGACCAAAGCTTTTGAAACCATTCATATCGACGAATAGGACCCGCTCCGGGTAATCCTTCATCATTTGCGGGAAGGGTATAATCGGCGTCCGAAGTTGCAACCGGCTTTGCGTTCTTCTCAATGTCCTGAGCATTCGACCTAGACATGAAGCAAGCGAACAATGCCAAAGTGATAACAGGAACGGCGAGTTGGGATTTCATTTGATGCTCACAGGGTTAGGTGGGGGAGAGACTGGGGTGACGAAAAGGGCATTTCTCTTGAGCCGTAGCCTCGGGTGCTATCTGGCAAATTGTGGCACAATCGAAACCCGTGGCTACCGCCATCGGCTCAGGTTTCATCAGCCCAGGGAAACGTCATAAGTATAGCGGAAATGATGAGGGGTCAGAACTCTTACGAGTTCTGCTACGGGATGTTTGTATGGTAGGGTGAGTGTGATAATATAAGGCGGTTCCATTTCTCGAGATCCTGCCGGGAGGCTAGCTGATGAATTCTCCTATCAAACCTCAGCCCAATCGACTCCACAAGTACACCTATCGGGAGTACCAGCACTATCCCAACGACGGATTCCGACACGAAATCATCGATGGAGATCATTACATGAGCCCGGCACCTTCGACGAAGCATCAACGAGTATCAAGCAACCTTCATTTTCAGCTCTATTCGCAGATTAATTTGACCAAACGCGGAGCCGTATTTTCCGCCCCAACTGACGTAGAGTTAGCCGATCATGATATTGCTCAACCCGATTTGGTTGTCGTCACGAATGAACAAAAGGAGATCATAACTCCCAAAAAAATACTGGGTGTACCTCGGCTTCTTGTCGAGATTCTTTCCCCATCGAATCCAGATCACGATCGCGTCTTGAAATTCGAAATGTTTGCTCGTGTGGGGGTTCCTGAGTACTGGATCGTTGATGCTGAAAGCGAAATCCTGGAGCAATGGATCCTTGATGATGGTAATTACCGCTTGCTCGCTCAGCATCACGACACCTTCTGCGCGCACTCTTTGCAAGATGTAACGATCCAGCTTGATGCGGTCTGGGCTTAACATCCTTGTGTCTGTGCCTACTTATTTCTCTCCGTCTTCTTGTCAATTGACCTACACTGAAAGTTCTTTCATTTGGGAATGCAAATTATTCACCATGGCGCACACAAGGGCGTCACCGGTTCTTGTCATGAGCTACAGCTAGATGATTCCAAATCGTTGCTCATTGATTGCGGAGTGTTCCAAGGAGCCGACGCAGGCAAACATCGATCGATGGAAATCGAGTTCTCAATTAGGAACTTGGTGGCTTTGATTGTGACGCATGTCCATGCAGATCATGTTGGACGCATACCGTTTCTTTTCGAAGCAGGCTTCCATGGGCCAATCTTCTGCTCAATCCCGACGGCTCGACTGCTTCCAATCATGCTTGAGGACGGAATCAAACTCGGGATTACCCGGAACAAAGAAATGATTCGTAAGTTCATGAGCGACTTGAAACATCGACTCCGACCAATCGAGTTCGACGAGTGGGTCGCGATTCCCGGCGGAGCAAAGATTCGGATGACTCCTTCGGGGCATGTCCTGGGGGCTAGTGTTGTCGAGATCGACTACGACGAAGAACGTTTTGTCTTCAGTGGAGATATCGGCTCTCGACATACGCCGATTCTGTTAGATCCAAAAAGTCCCGAGCGTGCGGATTTACTGGTCATGGAAAGCACCTACGGCGATCTCATTCATGAAGATCGTGAAAATCGTATGGGGCGTTTGGAGTCGATTCTATGTCGCACGATAGAGAACCGCGGAGTAACACTCATTCCCGCATTCAGCCTTGGGAGGACTCAAGAGTTACTCTATGAGCTCAATCGCATCTTCGAAGACATTGAGTACAAAAGTTCTTGTACGTTAATTGAAAAGATCGATGTTATTGTCGACTCGCCGATGGCTTTGAAGCTGACTGATATCTACAACGATTCTAAAGAGCATTGGGATGAAGATGCTAAACGAATATTAGCAGTAGATAGCGAGCCGCTGATCTTCAAAAACTTAATCGAGATCGAAGAAAACAATGAACACCGCGGAACGGTAGATCATCTCAAGCGAACTGGTAAACCGGCCATCGTGATCGCAGGGAGTGGCATGTGTAATGGTGGCCGGATCATGGATTACTTGAAAGAGTTTCTCGATAAGGAAACCACTGATATCGTGTTTGTTGGGTATCAAGCGTTTGGTACGCTCGGAAGATACATTCAGGAATCCGCCGGGAAGCCCGGTGCAAAAGTAACTATCGACCATCGACAGATTCCGGTCAAAGCGAAAGTGCATACGCTCTCCGGTTATTCAGCTCATGCAGACCAGAAAGACTTGCTAGAGTTCGTGCAAGGCATGCCGAGCCGTCCTAAGCTAATTCGCCTAGTCCACGGCGAAGACCGCGCCAAAGAAGTGCTCAAGGGGAAACTAGAAGAGCTGGGTTATGTCGTCGGATAGGTTCGCCACATGGCCTATCTTCAAGTTTCGGAGTGACTTGGCTACTTGGATACCGCCACATCCATGACCATGGCTCCGTGTCGAAGTGCGAGAACCGGATCGCTCCAAGTCGGAATAAACTCTTGCGCCACATAACCTTGGTAGCCGGTTGCAAGAATTGCTTGCAAGATTGGCGGATAATTGATCTCTTGCGTATCGTCCAGTTCGCCTCGTCCAGGATTTCCGGCCGTATGATAATGCCCGATAAGCGAATGATACTTTTTAATGCGACGTATCACGTCACCATTCATAATTTGAACATGATAAATATCGAACAGGAGCTTGAAAAACGGTGAATCCATCCGTTTCACAAGATCAAAGCAACCTTCCACATCATCGCCAAAGTATCCAGGATGACCTTTCATCGGGTGTGAGCTATCACGAGAATTCAAGTGCTCGAGGACGAGCGTGACCTTCCTTTTCTCCGCGTGATCAATGACCTGCTTCCAACACTCTAAACAATTTTTTTCAGCGGTCGCGTCCGACATTTCGTTGACACGCATCCCCGTAAAGGTGATCACGCTGGGGGCTCCTACCTCGGATGCGATATCGATGCTCTTTGTAAGCTTATCAACACACTCGCGATGATAAGCCGTATCGGTTGGCCCTTTGAGAAATCCGTGACTGCCGACCAGAGCGATCTTCAATCCTTTCTCCAAAGCAAGTGGATAAAACTTTGGATCAATGCCTTCGATTGCTTCGATACCAATCGTAACACAATGATTGATTAAATCCGAAACTGGCATCGGATTGAAACACCATCCCATGACCGATTGGCGAATTTTACGATGATGAACTTTGTAGTCGCTAGGGACCGAATCTTTGGGAGCCTGTGCGAGCGAAAGTTGCGTCGTTGCCGCCAATAACGAAGCTCCCGCAATACCAATCCCAGCGACTTGAGCGCTGCTTGAGAGGAGTTCGCGGCGGGACATGATGCTATATCGATTTAAATGAATGTGTTCCATCACATTACGATACTGCACAGTATTCCAAACCGCAACATTCCAAACCGCAACGGATGAAGAATGACTAATTTAGAGTCTCGGTGCTGAACGCGACTTTTTGAATCAAAAAAACCGTTTCCCTTCCAACGGTTCGTGCCACGTTGTCTGCTTAAACTCAATATACGTCTTGTGGATCAACACAAGCACTAACGAAAGCCGATCATATTATTAAGGCCGCTCGTGAGCGATTGGTTTTCTTGACATTCGGCCAAACGTGTACTATTAAAGTGAGCAAATTGCCGTTTATTAAAGTATTTCGATTGAAAGAATGGACACGTCATCGAGCGGACCTTTCGGTTGGCACCAGCGATCTACAACCGCTCGAACATGAGCGACTTGATCAGCGACTGTTTGGTCGCGGCTCGCATCGAGTTCACGTAACATTCGCTCGTTCGTAAGCTGTTCTAAATCGCTATCCATCGCTTCTGGTACGCCATCTGAGTACAACCACAAACGGTCGCCTGATTCTAACTGCAATGTGAATTCGTCAAACTCGACATCGTCTACCCAACCCACCGCAAGCCCATCACCCGGCGCGAACCTTGCTGGCTGATTTTTGGGTTGATGAACGGGTTGAGGATGTCCGCCGCATGCGTAACGAAACAACTTTGTTCGAAGGTCAAGCAATCCGTAGAGAATGGTGAAGTGAAGCCCGCCTTGGCTGTCCATCGGAAAGCGGCGGTTCAATTCTTCTACGACCGTTGTTGGAGGCGTAACCGCCCGTTTTCCCGTAAACGGATCCAGCCGCACTAGAAGCGACGTTGCAGACAGCGACGAACTCAACACTCTTCCGATTGCGACTGCAAGCAATGCTGATGCGGCGCCATGACCGCTGACATCGACTACGTATAAACCCAGCGTGTGATCGTCTAGTCTGGCGTAATTCAGAAAATCACCAGCTAATTCTTCACAAGGCGTATAGTCCCACGAAACGATAACCTCAGGGCAATCCGGCGGCTCGTTCGGCAAGAGTGACTTTTGCATGTTTGCAGCCGCATGAAGATCGCGTTTCATGCGCTGATTAAAGTCGACTAATTGGACATTCAACGATTCCAGTTGTGTGTTCCAAGATAAAAGCTTTTCTTTCGCAAGGATCAATTGTTCATTGATTCGGTGCAACTCTTGGTTTTTCTCGACAGCATTTTCAAAGACAGAGATCAGGAGATTTAGCGTTTGCTTGCGTCCAGCGCTGACATGGTATACTTGCTTGCCGAGTGTCACAGCGGTTGTGCTTACCGAGTCCTCATCGGCCTCTGACTCACGGTTGGATCTCAAATCTTCAACGCGAGCGATTAAATAATTAATATCGTATGGTTTTGTAATGTAACTATCTGCCCTCGCAGCCAAACCACGTATGATGTCTTCCGCATCGTTGAGAGTGGAAAGCAGAATGACCGGGATCTGACGAAGTTCCACATTCTGCTTGATAGCGCTGCACAATTCGTAGCCTGTCATATTAGGCATTTCAATGTCCGAAATGACAATCTCTGGATTGAGACGCTTTACCAACTCTAACGCTAATTCGCCATTGAGCCCGACATGTGCATCGTAGCCAGCCACATTCAGTCGCTGCTGAAGGACCTTGCCTTGAACTCGACTGTCTTCTGCGATCACAATAACTGGTCGCGAGGCACTCCCATCACTTGAGTACTTGCTAGGTATTATCGGTATTTGATTCATCGGTATTTGATTCATCGACTTTTCTCAATCATACGAACAATCCAAGAGGCCATTTTTTCGATTGGCACGACGCGATCTGCCAGTCGCTCCTCGACAACTACCTTGGGCATCCCATAAACAGTGCAACCTTCCGGATGTTGCGCAATCACGGAACCACCTAAGTTTTTAATAATTCGGCATCCCTCGGCACCATCTCGGCCCATACCTGTCAGAATTACCCCCAAAATACCACCACCATAAACTGAAGCGACGGAACGGATTGTGTAGTCCACAGACGGTCGACAGTTATGCTCGGGCGGGGAGTCGGAAGTTTGAATGATCAATTTGCCTCGTTGCTGTGCGATTCCCATGTGAAGACCGCCGGGCGCTATGAAAGCTTGATTCGGCGCGACGATCATTCCATGTGTTGCTTCCCGTACCGGTATTTGGCTAATCTCGGCTATTCTTACTGCCAATGACTTGGTGTACCCTTGCGGCATGTGCTGAACAACGAAGACGGGAACACCAATCGATGCAGGGAGCTTTGGAATCAGTTCTCGTAAAGCAACAGGACCGCCTGTTGATGTACCAATGACGACTGCGTCTATCCGTCTGGTTGCCAAGCCCTCCGGTGCAATTGAACTACGATTGCCGAGGTCAGGTTTCGAAGTACCAAGTTCGTCTTCGGCCGTTCTAGTTAATCTTGCAGCCATTGCAACAGCGTTACGCTTGGGCATTGTGGCTTTGATACTCTCACGGAACGCTGAAATTTTCTCTGAAAGCAAACTGGTTAGGAGTGTTCGGTTATTGTCTGCATCGGAACTATTTGGTTTCTGTATAGCGTCAAAGGCACCCGCGAGCAACGCGTCGGTAGTCACCTGGGCCCCTAGGGCAGTTAATCCACTTACCATGATCGTCTTGACATTCATGCGGCGCTTCTTGATCTCGATGAGCAGCTCAAGGCCATTCATGTCCGGCATTTGTACGTCGAGTGTAAGCAAGTGTGGCTGAAGTTCAATAATCTTCGCCAGTGCCTCGACTCCTGTGCAAGCCATCCCAACGACTTCCACATTTGGGATGTTACGAAGGATATTTCTGACTAGTTGCCGGTAGAGCGCGGAGTCGTCTACTACCAATACCTTGAGTGTCATTGACTGCGTCCTTGCTTCTCAAAGAGACTCGTTAATCGAACTTTGTCGAACGGCTTCACAATGAAATCAATGGCACCCAAGCGAATACAATCGGATAGTTTTTCTCGCTGATTTAATGCACTGACCATACAAACTCGAGCGTTCGGTTCCTCTTCACGAATGACGCGAAGGGCTTCGACACCATCCATCTGTGGCATGACAATGTCCATGGTTACCAGATCCGGCTTCAGGCTTCGAAACATTTCAATGGCCTGCTCGCCACTGGCAGCCTCACCGACAACTTCCCAGCCTGATTGAGTCGCAATCTCGCGGATCCGTAAACGCATGATCATTGCATCATCAACGATTAAAAGTCTATTACTCACGAATAGTTCCTTGATGGATTTGAGATTGTTTCACAGTTGGACCATCGACTGCCCAAGGATATGGATTTGGACAGCGCTGCTTTCAACATCAATTACCATCCGCCGACCGGCTGTTCCACCAAGATGTCGACCTAAAGTCGGAATCTGAAGAGACTCCAGAATCTTTTCTACAGCAGCGACATTTTGATCGCCGATCGCATTCGTGTTCCCTGGGGAAACATGTGCAAACATATTCGCGCCACCCGCAATCTTAGCGGATAACGAAAGATGCAAAACGCCAGATAGACGCTTCATTTGTCGTATCGCTTCAGGAATTGCCGTGTCAGCGTACTTCCCTGCCGGTTGCTCTCGCCCCATGGAATCGGGCATCACGATATGGGTAAGCCCTACTAACTTCAGCTTTCGTTCGAACAATGCAACACCGATACACGAGCCCAGTAAAGTTCGTAACGTTCCACGATGTTGTGCTACCCCGATACCAGCCATCGCTATTAGCGTATCGTCAATGTCAGCGGACTTTCTCATGATAGTATTCCCGCCAACTGTTTTAAACTCTCCGCATCAGGAATGAGCAGCAGACGCCAATTAACGGGTGTGCTGTCAATCGTGAACTGAGTCTCAACGACAAGCACCCGATCTGACTCCGAAACTTGGTCGATCATCGAAAACTGCATAATCGATGCGGCAAAATCCCTTACAAACAGTGGTGGTGTCGGAATCCAAGTGGTGTCTTTCTGACGTAGTTGGTCGTCAGATGCCTTCGGAAATACTTGAGCAATAGCGTTCAAGAAAGCACAACCAATGATGTTTGTTGTTTCCATCGCAGCGGACTTCTCTAGCTCGCCCCACTCCATTGACTTCAAAGGACGCGATAATAGTGCATCGCAAAGTTTTAGCCCGCTAGCGTCGTCAAATCCAAAGAGTAGCTGCCCATTGATCCCACCTGATACGCGCATGCAACAAACACATACCGTCATATCTCCAGGCCCCAACAGTTCGGTAGCGTCCTCCAGTGAAACTTGCTTGACTTCCTCGACTGATATATGTACCTCACGCTGAAGCCAAGTGGTTAGCGAACGTGACGCCTCAGACATACCGACTCGAACGATCGATGACAACGTATGCAATTGTTTCTCGATTAGGATATTCATGTCCTCGCTATGGTTCGGTGATGAGAGCATTCACGTAGCCGTTGGCGCGCTAATTCTAAACATGAAACAACGTCTAACAATAGGCAAACGGACCCATCGCCAAGTATGCTCGCCCCTGCTAGGCCACGAATGTGCGTGAAGTTTTCGTCCAGCGACTTAACTACGATGTGCTGACATCCTCTCAACTGCGAGACCACCAATGCCATCGACTTGGTACCGGTTGTCATAATTAAAGCACTAGTTTCATCGACTCGAACATCCGCTTCAACCTCCGTATGCTCGGCGTAGCGGTATTGAGTTTGGTGCCAATCAAACACATCGTCGATTCGGGCGAGAGGAATAAATTCGCCTTGTACTTCAATCGAATCGCGGCCATGTACCGTGAGAATGTCACGTTTATTGATAGATACAATCTCACGAACATTTTCTATCGGAGCCGCGAATATTTCTTGGTTAATCTTGAAAAGTAGGCTTCGTATAATTGCAAGCGTGAGCGGCAATCGGATCACGAACTTTGTACCGACACCGATCGTTGAATCTACTTCCACGGTTCCATTTAGCTCGCCGATGCGTGTCTTTACAATATCCATCCCCACGCCGCGCCCCGAAATATCGGAGATCACGTCCGCGGTACTGAATCCGGGAGCCCAGATGAATTGTGCAATCTCATGGACCGACATCATCCCAACCTCAGCGGACGAAACGATTCCGCGTTCGATCGCTCGACGCTTAACCTTTTCGGTATCGATGCCACCACCATCATCACCGATGGTTATCAAGACAGTGTTACCACGGTGAACCGCTTCGAGTGTTAGCGTACCCTCAATGGGTTTCCCACGACTACGACGGACCGACTCGGACTCAAGTCCATGGTCGATAGCATTACGAACGAGGTGAATCAGCGGATCGCCTAGCTCGTCAATCATTCGCTTATCTAACTCGGTATCCTCACCACGGATCACTAAATCGACTTTCTTTCCTAACTCGTTCGAGATATCGCGGACTGTCCGCTTGAATCGGTTGAATAAGGGCCCAACAGGAACCATTCGAGTATCCAAGACACCTCGCTGAAGGCGATCCGAGACTCGCGAGAATTGATCGATTGCCTCATTCAGTTGGAGGAAACTACGCCGCCCGCGTTCGAGCACCTGCAACTGTTCTTCAAACGCCACGACGGTAGCTTGTATTTCAAGACGTTGTTTTCCAACTACATCAGCATTGTTTTCTGTAAGCTCTTGGCAAGGCGAAGATGACAAGGGTGTAGACGACAAGGGTGTAGACGATAAGGGTGTAGATGATAAGGGTGTAGATGATAATTGTTCGCGAAGCACGTCGCACAAGTCTCGTAACTGCGATAGCAACCCGGACTTCTTGAATGTCTCGGTCATCTGTGACGCTAGCTGAAGAAATCGGGCACGATTAACGACAAGTTCTCCCGCTAAATTCATTAATTGGTCAAGCTTCTGAATATCGACTCGAACTGTTTCCACCACGCGGGAAGCTTGTTCGCTTCCTGTGGAATCCGCGACAGGTTCAGCTACAATCTCTGCTGGCGGAGCGACCGCGGTGGCGATTGATGACACCTCCAACAATTGCGACGCTGGCTTTGCGTTGGTTTCGGTGGCTAGAACAAATGGCACAGAACGATCTGAAGACGCCGCATAAACGCCGGATGATTCCGATTTAACCTTCTTCAAAGATTCGATAAGCTCAGCGTCGTCGCGGTCGCTATCCTCGCATTCTTCAGTTCCGCATTCGTCGATCTCTATAAGATCCACGCCGACAATGTCGGCCGCCATACGAAGTGAATCGTCGCTACTGGAGGACTCCAGCCATACTTGAAGCGTTCTAATTTCGGTTAGGCTTGCAAGTTCTTCCGAAGCGGGACTGGTACGAGTTACGATCCCCATTTCGCTCAATCTCGCGAGAATCAACTCCGATTTCAACTCGGGAAGGTCAATACTACGATCAAAGTAAATCACCATGCGCTTTCGAATCTGCGCGTCGATCTTTGGTGGGTAAAATTCATCATTCAGAGTAGCAGACGATATCGATTCGGCGGGCTTGCTAATAGGATTTGCACTCACGGCGGCACGCGTCAATGTAGGCTGCTGCTTGGCAGGCTGCGGTGTGGCGATGTCTGCAACGGCATTGGAAAGCTGCTCAATCAACTCTGGCGCGCTGACCAAAGGACGCCCCTCACGAATCGTATCAACGGCACCACGAAGGAAATCGACGCACCGAAGAATCAGGTCAATCATCGGACGGTCGAGCGACTTGATTCCTGACCGTAAGCGTTCGAAATGGTTTTCAAGATGATGAGTCAACAGCGTTATGCTATCAAGTCCCATCATTGCAGCGGCACCTTTAATCGAGTGAATCAATCGAAAAGATTCATTCAGATGACCACTGCTATCAGGTGCCGATTCGAGTACTAAAAGAACTTCCACCAAATCGTCTAATTGCTCAGTAGTTTCGTCGACGAACATCTGCACATATTCACCCATATCGTCAGCGGGCATCCCTGTCGAAAAATTGAGGTCATCAATCACTGTATGGTCCTGTCCTATGGCTTCTGATAGAGAAAAGTACCGCGTTTTTTAAGCATGCCCAGCATGTCATAAACGCCTTCCGATGGCCCCACAACAAAATATCCGCCGCTTACGAGTGAACCAACAAGGTTATTGAGAACCGCTGTTTTCGATTCGCGATCAAAGTAAATCAATACATTTCGGAGCCAAATACAATCAAAGGGAGGTTCATTCATCGCACGCATGAGATTGTGATGCTTAAACCGAACCATCTCAGCGATAAGTGGACGAAGCTTGTAGCGATCAGGCGCTTCTTCCGTGAAGTAACGACGAACCCTTGCCTCGTCGAATTCCTGCATCGTTCGTTTGCGATACACTGCCAACCGCGATAATTTCAATATGTGCTCACTGATGTCTGTACCGAGGATGTCGATCGTCCACCCTCGCAACGGAACACTCAATTCTGACAAGCACATGGCGATCGAATATGGTTCTTCTCCTGAGCTACAAGCTGCCGACCATATTCGCAAGGACGCCCCTCGCTTTCCATCGGCCTTCTCTTTAATGAGCTCTTTTACATAATCATTCTTAAGCCAGTCGAAATTCGCAGGGGTACGAAAAAATGAGGTTTCATTCGTTGTTATTGCATCTAGAAAACTTGCTATTTCAATTTCTCCGGCTTTCGATTTAAGAAACTGATAGTAGGAATCAAAGTCTGGATGAGAACTAGCGGTCAGGCGCCTACGAATACGATTACTTACAAGCGTGACCTTAGAGATGTCGATCTTGATTCCAGATCGATCGTAAATAAACTTTTGGAACAACTCGAATTGTTTTGGTGTAAGTCGTTCCACTTCCATCATGGTGCTAGTCTGCCACATTAGATTTTGAATTTCGCAACCAAGTCGCGCAAGCTTTGTGCTTGCGCGCCAAGTTGCTCCGCACTGGCAGCCATTTCCTCTGAAGCCGCTGCATTGGATTCTGTTGTGTCTGATACACTTCGAATCGCAACCTTGACCTCTTGAGCACTAGCAGATTGGGCTTCTGTTGATGCTGCAATCTGAGCGATTCCTTCTGCCGTATCATCAACCGATTCTACAATCAATCGTAGAGACTCGCCAACCTTCTTAGACAAGCTTGCCCCTTCCTCAACGCGACGGGAAGACTCTTTGATCAACTTCGTAATCTCTTTAGCCGCCTCGCTTGATCGTTCTGCAAGTTTGCGGACCTCATCTGCGACGACAGCGAAGCCAAGACCATGTTCACCGGCGCGGGCAGCTTCGATTGCCGCATTGAGCGCGAGTAGATTTGTCTGGCTTGCAATCTCGCTTATCACTTGAATGATTTCGTTGATCTGCTCGCTGGACTTTTGAATCATCTTCATTGCGTTGACCGCTTCATCAACCGTTACCCCGCCCCCCTTCGCAAGCCGTGAAGTCTCTATCGCTTTGACTTTGGCACTACTAGCGTTTTCAGTGATGACCTGCATCGAATCAAACATTTGCGCGACACTTGCAGTCATCTCTTCGACCGATGCGGCCTGGGTTTGTGCTCCCTCGCTCAGGTTTGCGCTACTCTCAGCAATAGTACGAGCGCCCTCGTTTTGCTGTTGCGCGGCCGCCATGACTTCTCCGATAATCGTTCGAAGGTCGCATATCATCTTTCTAAGACTACTTCCTAATCGCCCCATGTCATCTTCGCCTTGGACAGCAACTTGCTGAGTCAAATCACCTCGAGAAGCTGCGTCGACATTAGTGGACAGTTCATTGACTTTGCTTTCGAGCTCTAGCTTATCATCGGCTTGCTTTTGCTGGATCGCGTCCTCACGCTCCTGAGCTCGTAACTCTCGCATCGCGTCTTCAGTCACGTTGGCGGCAAGCTTTACAATCTTGACTGTAGTTCCATTTGCGTCGATCACGGGACTGTAAGCGGCTTGCAGATAGACTTCGCGGCCGCCTTTGCCATAGCGTTTGAATCGTCCGACTTTTGCAATGCCTTGCCCGAGCTCATACCAAAAGTCGCGATATGCTTGCGAAGTTCGATACTCGGAGTCGACGAACAAGCTGTGTTGCCTTCCACGGATCTCGTCGAGCGTATAACCGATCGTGTTCAGAAAGTTTTCGTTAGCCCATATGATCGTCCCATCGGTCGTGAACTCAATCATCGCCATCGCTCGACAAAAAGCGTCAAGCATTGCAGGTTTGGATGTATGAGCCTGGATTGGATTCGTTGTATCCACTGCTGGTGTAGTCGTCCTTGGACGGCGTACTGCAGGCTTGGTTGTCGTTTGCTTTTTGTCAGTGGCCATCGCGGCATGAGCTCCAGTTAGGCATGTAATAAAGTGAATTGAAAAAGTCGGTATACAATTGAACAGGCACTTAGGCCCTGTATATTTGTGCTGTTTATTTTTTCGGCAGGCTATTTGGAAATCTGGGCATTGAAATCTGGCTCACCTGTTCGAGCTTCTGAGGATCTAACAAATCATCCACTTCAAGTAGCACTATCAATTGGTCTTGGACACGGGCAAAACCGGCTATGTAATTCGCACCGTGTCCTGTGACAGTGTCTGGGGCTGCGTGAAGATCGTCTTTCCCAATGCGAATAACTTGCGTCACAGTATCTACAGTACACCCCACAACTCGTTTTCCAACGTTGACCACGATGGTACGAGTTTCAGTATCGTATGCCTTTTGTTCGAGACCAAAAAGCGTTCGGAGGTTTACAATCGGAATGATCGATCCTCGCAGATTTGCGACCCCTTCCACATAGTCGGGAACTTGTGGCGTTCGGGTTACTTGGCTCAAGATTACGATTTCTTGAATCTGTTCGATCCGAAATGCGTACGTTTGATTTTCAATTCTGAAAGCAACGAACTGAGCGACATCCCGAGAAAGATTGTTAGTCAACACGTTGGAAGATTTCACTGTTGTAGAAACTTTGCCTGAAAAAAAGGTATCGGCTTCAAACTAGTCAAGCCAGCCAATCAAGCCGAACAGCCACCTTCGATCATAGTCCATTACGCGGCTATCTCAAGAAACAGTAGCCATTTGGGCACAAAGTTTCAGCTCGCAACAAGAATATATGCAAAGAAGCCCGGAACCACCGAGAATCCGCCGCCCCGGATGGCTCACGCCAAGCCTTAATTCGGGACCGGCACGCCCTTATGCCGTGGTTTTACTTTGCCCAAACCAAATTCCAATCCTTTTCCATATCGACAACTGACCAGCCGCGAACCGGAGCATCCGATAACGCCTCGATCAATTTCCCTGAACTCTTCGGGGCCTTGTCGTAAGCATACTCGCGTTGGGCATCAGTGTGATGCAAGATCAATCCAAAACTGGGACGGGGATTGTTCACAGTTGTATACTAGAGCATCGCCTTGTAACCATCGCTATTTCCGAAGCAAGCGATAGGACGACGTCCAATAAACTGATGAATTCCGACTGGTTTCCCTTCTTTGTCATCAACGAATAAATGTTCCATTGTCTTCACGAGGGCAGGGCCATTTTCCCGAAGTTCAAACTTGGTGCGGGAAGATGAGCCCACAACCTGTTCAGGTGGAATTTCATAAACGCGTTCAGACCAAACTCGCATGAAATCAGCTCCACCTCCTGAAACAATGAATGTCTTAAAGCCGTTGGCTCGCAGATAGCTCAATACTTCTTGCATCGGCCGATAAGTCAATTGATCATAGCCTTTCTCGAATCGTGGATGCTTGGCCGTTTTAAGCCACGCTTTAACGCTTGCTTTGAATTCGTCCGTGGTCATACCAGCATGCGTCAATGCCATGATCTGCATAAGACCATCATGATGCACGCCTGCAAGCAACTTTGCAAAGTCACCTGAGTTGGCAGCCTGCACCATTGGATCGGCTGCAAATTTTGGATCTGGTGAAGAACGCTCTTTGAGAACGTCTATTACGTAAGCCAATTGAAAAGTAACTGGATTCTCCGGCCATAGAGTTCCATCATTATCGAAGACCGCAACGCGCTCGGGAACAGGCACAAAATTCGTAGTTCCAGCCGCATTTACTCTTTCAACAAACGAAATAATTGCCTTCTTCGAAGCCGAATCATTCCACGAGGGGAGCGGGTCAATTGCTCTCACGACATTGCACAAGAAAAGCCAACAAACAAAGTATCTAATCATCAGTAAGTAGATCCTGGGAATGTATTCAGATTGTGGCATAGGCTTCCAGCCTGTGATTGTAA
>JANODQ010000564.1:0-2778 GCA_031412775.1 Pirellulaceae bacterium
GGACTTTTTTCTCATCGCTGATGGTGCTCGGAATGGCCAGACTTGGTACTGGAATGAGACTGAAAAGAACGGTGACGGTCTTCAGCACGTTGTTTGCTTCTTAATACCAGGCAGTCCATTTGTCCTCGTCGGCTTCGAAGATCTCTGGGGCGGTGGTGACCGCGACTACAACGACATTCTGTACGTCGTCCTGTACGTCGTCCTGTACGTCGTCGATAACTACAGCGGCATTCCCGCAAAAATTACGTCTATCGGTTCCAAGCCATTGATGACTCCTCGCGCAACTGGTGCTGTGTAAATTGCGTTAGTCTGATAAATTCTGGTAATTGAGGTAGCAGTTTCCCCTGGGTGGGGATTCTGGCTGCTTTGATTAAGCTTTTATCGAAACCTTGACTGGTTTTGGACGTCCGTCTCCTTCAGTTCGTGATAACTACGCAATGATCATGCAAATGGAAAAACTCGTCTCGCTTTGCAAGAGACGCGGTTTTATGTTTCAGTCCAGTGAGATTTACGGTGGAATGAACGGGTTCTGGGATTACGGACCGCTTGGCGTAGAACTCAAGAGGAACGTCAAGAACGCTTGGTGGCAGGATATGTGCGCTGGGCATAACGAGCTTGTTCAGCTTGATGGTGCTCCTTCGACATTTGAAATGGTCGGCTTGGACTGTACGATCCTGATGCATCCACAAGTTTGGAAATGCTCAGGGCACTACGATTTATTCCATGATTTTATGGTCGACTGCCGCGAATCAAAAAAGCGATATCGGTTTGATCAAGTTCGCGGTCGATGGGTCTCTGCAAAATCACAGAAAATCTTTGTGACCACCATGGTCGAAGCCGATAGCGAAGTCGAAGAAACGCAACGCAAAGCCCAAAAATTCTTTAATTTGCGAGCTAAAGATGTAGATCAGCTTGTCTGGGAATCGGGCTTTGTTTCGCTGGACAAACTGACTCCCGAAGAGCATGCGGTCACGCTTGCTCCTGATGCGAACGCCCTCGGGACATTCACCGCACCACGAGAATTCAATTTGATGTTCAAGACCTACGTTGGTGCACTCAGTGGCGAAGAAGGTGCTGCGTTTCTCCGACCTGAGACGGCACAAGGAATCTTCGTGAACTTCAAGAATGTGCTCGACAGTACCCGCGTGAAGATTCCATTCGGTGTGGCTCAGATTGGCAAAAGCTTCCGAAATGAAATTACTCCTCGCAATTTTACATTCCGTTCGCGCGAGTTCGAGCAGATGGAGATTGAGTTTTTCTGCAATCCAACTGAATCGCCTGGCTGGTACACCTATTGGCGAAACCGCCGTATGCAATGGTACCGCGACCTAGGACTATCGGATAAGCGACTTCGATTGCGCGAACATCATGCGGACGAACTTAGTCATTACTCGTGTGGCACTGCAGATATTGAATATGCCTTTCCGTTCCTCGCTGAAGGCGAATACGGCGAATTGGAAGGGATTGCTCATCGCGGTGACTTTGATTTGCGAAGCCATATGGAGGGGAAGCTGGATCCGAAGAAGCGACCGCTCGAGCTTGAACGAACCGAAGACGGCCAACCCAAGCATCGTGGCAGCGGTCGAGATCTTACGTATCGGGACGACCTGACGAATGAACGTTACACGCCTCATGTGATTGAACCATCGGCGGGCGCGGACCGAGCCATGCTCGCGTTCTTGTGCGAAGCCTACACGGAAGATGAAGCACCTGACGAAGATGGAAAGATGCAGACGCGAGTCGTCATGCGGCTCCATCCTCGCATCGCTCCAATCAAAGCAGCCGTGTTTCCGCTTGTGAAAAAAGACGGAATGCCGGAGCTCGCACAGAAGATCTATGGTGACCTCAAGAAGCATATGAACGTCTTCTATGATGAAAAAGGTGCTGTCGGACGAAGATACCGCCGTCAAGATGAAGCGGGTACACCTTACTGCATCACCGTCGATGGGCAATCGCTGGTCGAAGGCACCGTAACCGTCCGCGACCGTGATACACTTGTCCAAACGCGAATCGCGGTAAGCGAACTAACCCAAGAGATTAAGACACGAATCGGTTCTTAGGCGAGCAGTGAATTTCATTTTACGAAAGTGGCATAGGCTTACAGCGCGTGTTGCCAGTCTAATCAAAGGCTGGAAGCCTATGCCACTGGTAGTTGTTCGTTCTGCCGCTCGCCTTAAAAGTAGTCGGCTGCTTGTGTGATGTTCCAATCATGGAAAGTCAGGGAGCATTGGCGTTGGAAAAAATTTGGTCGCAAACTTTCTGCGATGTAGTTTTACTTGTAAACGGAGTCTTAGTAGAGCCATGAGTAAACGCTTGTTATTTTTGGTCATTGCCGCCGGTGTTCTGGCTATATCCGCTCCCGCGTGGACGATAAGCCAACAGCCGGCAAACATGCAAAACGCGTGGCTTCCAAACATTCCAGCGGGCTCGTCTAGCTCCAATGAAGCCATGATCATCACCAGTAACCGTACGCTCAATGGCAATTTGCAGATGGTAGTCGTCGACACGCAACGAAAAGCAATCGCCGTATATGAAATCGCAAGCGACTCGGGCGCTATTCAACTAAAAAGCGTCCGAAATATAACAGCGGATTTTCTTTTGGACGAATTTAACGGTACTGATCCAACACCGGAAAAAGTACGCGGTATTTTAACGAATCCATGAAAGTCTTTAGGCTTTGTTACCGTGCGTTGTGATGATCCGCAATTCTCATTCGGACTATTTCACAACGGTTGTGTGACGGTCATTAGTAGCCGGTCACTTCGTCTAATTTTCCGC
>JANODQ010000565.1:0-9118 GCA_031412775.1 Pirellulaceae bacterium
ACACCAAACCTAGTCTCAATGCACTATTTGACGTGTACTGAATTACAGTGCGGCCTATTCGATTCGACGGGGTCCTAGTATCATACCGTTGAACTAAAGGAGCTAATGCAGTGAGGAATTTTCTGTGATTCGAAAGGGTAATGTAGCAAAGCTGGCGCTCGAGGACGGCACCGTTTACGAAGGGGTCTCCATTGGGGCCGACGGTGAAGTGGACGGCGAAGTCGTTTTTAACACTTCGATGACCGGCTATCAAGAAATCATGACCGACCCGAGCTATCGTGGTCAAATCGTCACGATGACTTACCCTCTGATCGGGAACTGTGGCGTTAACGATGACGATCTGGAAAGCAGAAAGCCTCAACTCTCTGGCTTTGTAGTTCGTGAAGACAGCCGTGTCCGAAGCAACTTCCGATCTAATCTTTCGCTTCAAGATTACTTGAAAAAGCATAATGTCATCGCGATCGCTGGAGTCGACACGCGGGCCATCGTTCGTCGTATTCGTTCAGTCGGAGCTCTCAAGGGTGTCATTTCTACAATCGATCTAGACAATACATCACTGGTGTCGAAAGCAAAGTCAAGTCTTGGCTTGGTCGGCCGCGATTTAGTACGCGAGGTCGTTCCGGAGGCGTCGTCGTCTTGGGATCAAAAACTTCACTACCTGATGGATGTATGTGATCATCAAAGTCACGCCCCTGCGACTTCGGCGACTGGATCGAGCGAACACGCTGCCGGCAAGCCACCGAAAATTGTGTGTCTGGACTTCGGCATGAAGTGGAATATTGCTCGTCATCTCTCGCAACGCGGCAACGAGGTTGTTGTGCTGCCAGGCACTTCGACAGCCGAACAAGTTTTAGCTGAGAATCCAGATGGGATCTTCTTGAGCAACGGCCCCGGTGATCCGGAACCGCTTGAATATGCAATCAAAACCATCCGCGACCTACTGGGCAAGAAGCCTATCTTTGGTATTTGCCTTGGGCATCAGCTTCTCGCGCTTGCTAGCGGGGCTAAGACCTTCAAACTGAAGTTTGGGCATCGCGGTGGAAATCAACCTGTCTTGAACGTGGAAACGGGCAAGGTTGAAATCACTTCTCAGAATCACGGCTTCGCAGTCGAAGAAGACAGTCTGCCCGCGTCATTGAAGATCACTCATCGTAATCTGAACGATAACACCATCGCTGGAGTTAGACACACACACTTCAACGCCTTCAGTGTGCAATACCACCCAGAAGCCTCGGCCGGACCTCATGACAGTAGCTACTTATTTAATGAGTTTCAGAAAGAACTGTAATGTTGGTGTAGTTCTCTTTGGACTGCGTCGACTTGTCGCCGCTTTAGGATTTACCTAACGATTGTCCATCACGACTATTCATGCAAAGAGAACGTCTTTCCAAGCGTCCAATCAACCGCCCCAAAGCTAGGACAAGTGCCAGCACTCCAAAGAAGTTGGGATTTGTGTATGCTTCTCTTTTATGCCAGCTAATCTCACGCCTCAGTATCTCAGTGCGGAAGCCGACTATCGAAAAGCGGTGACTCCATCGGACCAGTTGGAAGCGCTGCGAAGGATGTTGCGCGAGATCCCTAAACACAAGGGGACCGATCGCATGCAAGCGGATCTCAAAACAAAGATCGCAAAGCAGCGGCTGATTGTTGAACGCGGAGAAGCAACGACCGCTCGGGGTAACGCAGTAAACAGTATCGCCAAGCAGGGCGTTGGACGCGTGGTAATGATTGGTCCAACGCGTGGTGGAAAAACTCGGCTTCTGCAATCTTTGACTCGCGTTAATCTTCCGCCACGCGCGGAAACATTGAAAGCTGAAGTATTCACCACGCGAGCTCCTCAATTTGGAATGATGCGCTGGCAGGACTGTCCGTTGCAGTTGATCGATTTGCCATCGATCGGATTTCCGCCTGCGGAGGACGATCTCGCGCAGTGGGTACGCAGTGCAGATTTGGTTTGGTTAGTTGTTGATTTAGGTAATGATGACTTTATCGAACAAACTCAGCAATCAATCGATCGATTCCACAGCGAGAAGACACGACTTGGGGTTGCGACCGCGTTGGATCCCAACGAGATCGGGGTCAAAACCGTTGCGACTATTATCGTCGGCAACCTAACGAAATGTTCTTACTACGCCGCCGAGGATGCTGAGCGCTTGGAATTATTCGAGGAATTCCTCAGCCTATCTTTACCAAAGGTCACAGTCTCAGCAGTTGACAAGGCGACTTTGGAATCTGCGTTGAAATTGTCGGTGAAAGCGATGCACATCGTGCGGGTCTATTGCAAGCATCCGAACGAAGCATATCCAGATATGGAGAAGCCACTATTCATTCGCTGTGGAGACACTCTGCGTGAGGTGGCTGCTCAGATTCACGAGTCACTAGTGGAGAGGTTCAAAGGTGCTAAGGTTTGGAAGCCAGGCCAGTTGCAATACCAATCGGTAAAACCTGACTACGAACCGGTCGATTGTGACGTCGTGGAGCTGATTATCGCTTGAGCGAATTTTTACTTTTGCGTGAAGATTCTGAATAAACAGGGTATTTTCGTGTCGGTCGGCACGCCGGTTTGGCTTGCAACGCTTGTACCTTAACATCCGAAGATTCTTTCTAAAGTAATCCCCCCATTTGAATCGAAACTAGGTCTTAGACAGCTTGATATGCTTTTGACGTGTACGAACCTTCGGGCCAAGTACGCACGAGTAGCCGATCATTGCTGCTAAATGTTGGGGGGACAATTCATTTACGGCGGATGCTTTCTCGGTATCGGTCGTCTTCAAAGGTACAACCTGCGAGCTATTTCGTGCTTGTTTGGGTGGAACTTCGAGGGTTTGTTCCGCCTGCATCTGGCAACCATGCATGATTGAACTGCTTGCTATTTGTATCCATATAGGTCGATTCGAAGTCCGTATAAGGGGTGCGGTTCGAAGAGTCTGTAATAAGGATTACGATACGCCGAAATCGATCATCGCAAGTACAACAATGTCGGAAGGATCTGACAGGAAAGGTGCTTGGTGTCTGGAATTGAATACCTTGAGCAATTTGTCGCTTGTGAGTGGCATCAATGCTTGAAGAGAGACGACATGGATGTTGTTGAACTTCGTAGCGGAGAAGCCCTAGTTGACGATCTTAATCGTTGTCTACACAAGCGGGTTGTTGAAGGTCTACCGTGCCAATCCTAAGAAACATGCCTGGTTCTTTGGGTTAGTATCCCTAGCAATCGAAGGTAACGGAGAAATCGAATATGAAGGTGTTCACCACGGGACAGGTCGCAAAGATCTGTAAGGTGGCCCCGCGAACCGTAAGCAAATGGTTCGACTCCGGCCGACTCAAAGGGTACCGCATCCCCGGTTCACAAGACCGACGCATCCCCCGAGAGTATCTAATCAAATTTCTCAAAGAGCATGGCATGCCTTTGGGTGATTTGGAAGATGAGGCCATGGCCAAGGTTCTGATCGTTGCTCAAGATCAGGTCCTCATCGAAAACCTCAAGCGGGAATTACCGGTTGAGAGGAGCTTCAAGGTTTCAGTGGCCGCAAGCGGTTTCGAAGCCGGCATCCAAGCCGAAAGCTTCCATCCTGATTGCATGATCGTTGACTTCTCGATCGGTAAGTTGGAAGCTTTGCAGATTTGCCAAAATCTGCGTAAGAACCCTGACTTTGCCGAGATCACTCTCATCGCGTTGCTACCAGATGATGGTAACACCATGAGCTTCGATCGATCGAGCATCAACGAAACATTCAAGAAGCCGTTCGACGCAAGACTTCTTGCTGAACGACTTCGGACACTGATCGGTGCAAAGAAGGAATTGGTCTAACTCAGACCAAAACCAACTTTGACACATCCATAGCCCTCGCCGGTGGAAACATCGCGCGAGGGTTTTTTCGTTTCAAATTGCTCAAAAGATTGTCCGATGTAGTCTTTTGAAAGCTTCAAAAAACCTCTCACTAGTTTGTGTTCGCGATTAACCGCGTATCCGAAGCGATTGGGACCGTTACTCGATAGCAACCGATCAAATACAGCTCAATGAATTCGGAACATACTTTCCAAGTCCAAGATTACCGAGCGACTCAGCCTCAAAGAAATCCAGTGGTACCACGTCATCTAAAGACCAGTTAACTTGAAAGCTCAGCTCGATATCCCGCTCCTTCATTGTCTCTCGAAACTCTTGGTGCACGCTGTATTGACTAAATCCATCGAGTACCGAAATCAAGAAGTAAAACGATCCGCCCACGTTGATGTAGCTGACGTCAACATGCCATTATTGATGGATTATCCGAACAGAGAAACAAAAAATTAGCCGACGGGAGTTAGCCTCGTATGCTGAAATTTTTGGAATGCAGTGTCGACCCGTTAATGCTTTTGCTCCTTTCCAAATTTGATTCATATGTTCTCGTGAAGCGCAGCGCTGCGATAATCGTCGCGTGTGCGTCTGTGAAGCGGAACTGGGCCTCGTGCCCACGTTTCGCAATAGGTTTGGTGTGCTAGAATCGAATTTCATCCATGCGGGCCAAACCGGCCCAGGGGCTCGGGCCCGATGACCGCAAAGGTTTTGCTGGCTACATCGCGGGTAGTGCGCCAAACACGTTGCGAAGGAAGGGCGGGCCCAATCGGTCGCGGAGCGGGGGTGGCTGTTTGTGAGTAACAAGCCAAAGCTGTTGCCACGGACGTGACAAGCCCGATCCGTCGCTTGCGCGTGCTGCGAAACTTAGACATTTTTCTGAAATATAATATCGTGCGAATGATACGCTTGTTAGTTACAAAAACCAGCGCAACCGAATCCTGTGTCAACCCCGAATTGTCAACAGCCCAGCGATGCCCCGGCTTCTGAAAACCAGAACCCGTAAACCAGAACCCGAAAACCAGAACCCGCGGACTGGGACTGACGCCCGTCGGCTGATTATTGCAGACTTCCTTTACGCTGAATCCTAAGAACCCAACTATGCAAACAATCGACAAATCGCTTCGCGTTCTCATCGTCGATGACAATCGCGACGGAGCGGACGCACTTGGGTTACTCGTAGAAGCATTGGGAAACCAAGTGCACGTGACTTACGGAGGCATCCAAGCTCTCGATGTTGCGACTGCGTTCCAACCAGACTTGATGTTAATCGACTTAGTCATGCCCGATATCGACGGCTGTGATCTGGCAACTCAATTGCGACGCATACCAGCTTTCAAACAGATCAAGATCGTCGCCATTACTGGCCTCAAGGATGAACGTCACAGGGTACAAGCGATGAAGGCCGGCTGCGATTTAGTTTTGACCAAGCCTACTGCACTGAAAGAAATCAAGGCAGTCCTCGCAAGCGTCGAACCTGTTTCCACAATGATCTCCGAAACGCGTAAAGCTTCCAAACGTCCCGACAATCTACAACCGGAGAATCGACTTCCAATCGATAAAGCGAGAAAGATTCGGAGCGAGCGAGAATCCAAAACATTAACTCAAAGCGAAAGCGAGGCGGCGATCTGCGACGGCATCATCCGGTTCCAGGAAGAGTATCTTGGCTGGCGATCGGACCACGTACGGATCCACTTTATTAAAGATCTGCTGTTGGTTCGAATTTGTAGCGTTCTTACTTTAGCGGAGCGACAGCTTGGGAAGACCGCTTCTCCGGAAAAAGGACGTGATCTGATTAAGCAAACGAGAAAGCAATTACTCGAGTTGGCCCGTCCGATGTTAGAGTCATTAATCTACGAAGCGGCAGGGATTAAAGTTGTAAGCATGCATCACGACATCAGCACGGTGACGGGTGAAGAAGTCATTGTATTTTCGTTGGGCGAAAAACCTCGCTTCGAATAAAACAACGAGCGTACATACCTATTTGTCTGGGTATCTATCTGCCGCTCTCATCTGCCGCAGGCCGATAGCCCCGGTTTTTTCAGACGGCTGCGGCGAACTGGAGTAGTTAGCGTCCGGCAGCTGACTTATCACATGATCGATGATCGACCAAACTGATTGGCTCAATTCGGAACTATCGCTCAAACGAACAGACATGTTCCAGATTTTCACTTTGCCAGTTTGTCTGTTTTTGCATGCTTAGGAAATGCTTTGTCTTCAACCCATTCATTAACGGTCCGGGAGTTGCGTCAGTGAATTCTGGTTAAGCGAATGTTAGGTTAATCAGAACCTACACGCTCATGACACGAAGTGTTTCAAACCAGAGAGAACAAAATAGATGAAAATGACAAAAATTTGGCTCGCGTCAGCCTTAACAGCAATCAGCTTCAGTTCACTGAACGCACAAAGTCCGATCGCATCCCCGCCCCCAAACTCCGCGAACCAGAACTTACACAAACTGGACAGCACCACGTCCGGTCCTGGCATTCGCGTTAGCAAGCTGATAGGGACGAAAATCCAAAACTCAGCCAATGAAAGCGTGGGGCAGATCAAGGACATCGTTGTCAACCCAGCATCGCTTCGTGTGCAATATGTCGCGGTAACGTACGGAGGGTTCCTCGGGCTCGGCGACAAGTTGTTTGCTGTGCCTATGCAGGCGATTCAAGTTAAGCAAGATCCTGACAACCATGATCGTGTTGTGCTGATCCTTGACGTGACCAAAGAACAAATGGCTGGAGCGCAAGGTTTTGACGAAGCGAATTGGCCCGATTTCGCGAATACAACTATTGCTGGCGAGATCTATCGTCGTTACAAGCTCGAAGACCTCTGGATTCGCAGCAACAATCAAGGCGGCAGGATGGATGTCAACGTTGACAAGAGTGGAGTAAATATCAACGTAGACGGCCGCAAGAAGTAGGTCCGATACTCTTCGAATGAGGTGTGGTAATCAGTCTGACCAAAATGATAGCCGCAACTCGATTGGCGGCCTTCGGTTAGTGGTTAATCAATCGACGTAGTGACTAATCCCATCGCGCAAACAGTGAATTAGGCAACAACCTGCAAATAGTTTTTGCCGGCATAAGAAGTAAGATCGGTCAAGCAAAACACTCGTGCGTCGACATCGGATTTAACTTATTTGCAATGTTATTTGACTGGGCAGTGGCCTTAGCGCTAAATTATCCTTCTAGACAAGCGACTGTAATTGCAAACCTCGAACTCAGTCCGATAGAAGCGAATTAGTTGCAACATAGCTGCCTTGTTATAGTTAATCTTGAAGACATTTTAATTGATTGAGAGCACGCACGAAACGTAATTGTTTAACTCAAAATCTTATGTTGATATTCGTTAATGATGGAGTGGATTATGCAAAACGAAAAACGTACGATTGATCGGTGTACAAGCGAGCAAGAAATAGCGCTGTTTCACTGTATGAAATGTGGAGAAATTCTTAAAATTAAATTGGATGACTCTATTCCCCAATGTTGCAAAAGCGATATGTACATGGCATATCGGCAACCTAGTTTTAACAACGTTAGTTGGAAGAGCAACGCGAAAAAACTTTCCGACCTGTACTCCTTGGATTGATTCTTTAACTTGCAGGTAGAGAGACTTTCATGGATCCTAAAGACAAGTCGGCTGCGAGAAACATCGCTGAAATAGCAAAAAAAATTCATTTTGAAGCAACCGATCACAATCCGAAAGCAGTTTCCGTTTTTTTGAGCGACGAAACACTCATCATCACACTATATGATGCTTTGACACCGGCCGAAACAGCGATTGCAAGCAGTGCGCAAGGGGCCAGCAAAGTTCAGGATTTTCATCGCGCGCTGTTTGCATTGTCCTCCGAATCGCTAAGGCAAGAAATCGAGCGAATCACTGGTCGACAAGTACGTGAAGCTACTACCGAAGTCGAGCCTGCAACCGTTTCCATCGTTCATACTTTTACGTCTGGCAAATTTGTACAAGTATTTCTTCTAGCTCCAGATTTATTCAAAAAGTAATGCCCATAGGGTTTAGCGTTCATGCGTGGGGAGAACTGGTTCCCAAGGCAGCGAAAAATGCGGAAAGGCTCCCCGGAAAGAGGCTTAAAATTGTTAGAACGTTACAAGAAAGCTAAATCAGAATCGAAACAGGGTCATTCATGGTTAAGAAGAAGGTTTCAAAAAGCGGCGTGTCCAAAAAGGCTGCTAAATATTCGCTGGTGGAAAACATGAATAACCGTAAAGAGGCCGGCGTAAGTCGCTCGAAGAAAAAATCAACGATTAGTAAGAAAGCCTACGGAGACATGCAAAAGGGATGGCCAAGTACTTAACGATGTCTACCGAACTAACAATGCGGGCTGTTGAGTACGACCATTACGGTAACGCAGATGTACTCCGCATGGCCGATCACCCCGTTCCTCAACGCCTACGAGATCATCTTTTAATCGAGGTGCTTGCCTCGAGCGTGAATCCGATCGATTACCGAATTCGAGGAGGCGAGATGAAAGGTTTGATTCCTTTCGGATTTCCGAGAATCCCGGGTTATGACGTAGCAGGAATTGTGGCGGAATCAGACAGCGACAGTTCGTTTGCAGTTGGCGATCGGGTGATGGCGTTCCTAGATCACATTCGAGGCGGTGCGTTTGCTGACTACGTTGTCTGCTCAGATTCTGTCGTTGCAAGAATTCCAGACTCTATGTCGATTCAAGAGGCTGCCGCCATTCCACTGGCTGGGACCACTGCTCTGCAATCACTGCGCGACCATGGGAAAATAAAGCGGGGCCAATCCGTTTTAATAAATGGTGCAAGCGGAGGCGTTGGGATGTTCGCAGTCCAAATCGCGAAATATTATGATTGCCATGTCGACGCGATCGCGAGTAGCCGTAATAGGGAGTTTTGTCTGTCGATTGGTGCAGATCACTTTTACGACTATGAACGAGACGACTTCACGAAGTCTAACGAACGGTGGGACATCGTATTTGACGTCGCGGGTAAAGCACAATATCTGAAAGCTCGAGCTGTGTTGAAGGACGATGGCCACTTTGTTTCAACGGAGCCAAGTATAAAGGGGGTATTGATGACGATCCTTACATGGCCATTATCCAAGTCTGGCCAAGTGATGCTTGCCAAACCTTCAGGTGATGATCTTCGTGAACTCATTCGTCTGTACGAATCCGGCAAATTGAATGTTACAATCGATAGCACGTTTCCGTTTGAGCAGGCCGCGCAGGCACATCGTCGAGTCGAAGAGGGCGTCGATCGTGGTAAAGTCGTATTGATCAATTGATGGGAATGTGATCCC
>JANODQ010000566.1:0-2769 GCA_031412775.1 Pirellulaceae bacterium
ATCGCGGAATGGGTTCACTGGGGGCAATGGTCAGAGGAAGCAGCGAACGATACCGCCAAAGTGGCTCCGATCAATTAACCAAATTGGTCCCAGAAGGAGTCGAAGGCCGAGTACCCTTCAAAGGTCCTTTGGCAGATTATGCATACCAATTGGTTGGAGGCCTTCGGGCCGGAATGGGGTACTGCGGTACCCGAACGATTGAAGAGCTTCGCAAGGACGTAAAGTTCATCAAAATCTCACCCGCCACCGTGCGAGAGAACCATCCACATGACATCGCGATCACACAAGAATCACCAAACTACAGCCCTGAATACCACTCGGCTAACGACGACAAATAGGTCAACGTTCCAACGAATGGCATTGGCGGTCGCACTTGCGTCCCCTGCTGTTTCGCTTGCTCAATCGCCCGGTGGATGGAGCCCAGAACCATTTGTTGCACCCAATGCGAATCAGCACTTTGTGACTCCAACCACAGATGCACAATCCGCTGTAGTCGTTCCCCAGAATCGTCTTCGCGGAGAAATGAATCAAGCTTCTGCAAATGGCTTGCCAAGCGGTTCCTCTGAACCCGTCGTGGCTCGCTGGAGATCGACCCGAAGCACTCCCGAGACCAATTCTAACCAGACCAACGCTAACCAGACCAACGCTAACCAGCCCAACGCAAACCAGCCCAACGCAAACCAGCAGGGGTCCAACCAGATCGCATATTCTCAAGCCGCAAACTACGGCGATGTCTTTTCTCAATCACCAAACGCAACGGTAGCTTATGCTTCCACTAATTCGGCACCCGATCCTGTATTCACCAATCGCCAGCACACGCAAGCCACCACCCAGTCAGTAAGTCGCCCTACGACTCACGCGACCCGCTACACAACAGGACCATCGCACGGCACGTCTACCGGCCGTGCGATTGTAAGCTACGAACCAATCGATACGAATATTGATAGCGCTCCGAGAGTGATTCGAAAGAATCGTCAACCAGTTTCTCAGGAAGTTCAACAAGCGAGCACATGGTCGAATCGCCCAACCGAAACCGAGAACTCTTTTTCTCACCAGCAAAGAAGTCACGTTCAGGTTGCTGCTTATCAAGCAAACATTCAGACACAAGAAGCCCCCGCACTCAACGAGCCTGGGTTTAACATTCCTTCGCTGCCTGAGTCAACACTGCCTGAGTCAACACTGCCTTCACCGCTCGACGCATTCCCACCGTTTCAATCGAGCGGCAAGCCTAGCGAACAATCAATACAGCCACTGCCACCCGAAGCCACTGCTCCAACGACTCGAAGTCTTATCGAGCCAAAGAACACTCCTCCGGCACCAAGTCCCTTTTTGCCTCCCAGCAACACGCCAAGAGGTGAATTTAAAAACGAGTCCCCATCGGACCAACAAATGGAACTTGATCGCCTACCACCAAAAAGCAAAGGATCGAAGCGATTTGGCGTCGATTGCGATGATGTCCGAAGTCGTGCGATGTCAACCGATATCTCAACGATAAAACTCAACGTTGCACCGGAGTTCGGCGTTGGCCCGAAAGACAAATTGTCTACCGAACAAAAGCGATCAAAGTTCGCACTCACAGCTCCCTTGCGGCCTTGGTATGACGCTTCGGGACGACCGCTGGCCGACGGCAGATTGGTTGACTTGGAATATGACAGTATCATCATCGAATCATCGACTGGCGAGCGACTTGCATTATCGATCCGTGAACTGAGCGACGCCGATACTATCTATGTTTCTGAATCATGGGGGCTGCCTGTAACATGCTCACTCGGTGATCAAACACTTGCCGCGAGATCATTCGAGCCGACAACAGTTGCTTGGAAGGCGTCCGGCCTGTGCCACAAGCCACTCTATTTTGAAGAGATTCAACTTGAGCGATCTGGACATGAATGGGGCCCTGCTATCCAACCCGTCCTTTCGACAGCCCACTTCTTCACAAACGTAGCCTTCTTACCATACAAGATGGCAATCAACCCGATGAACGAATGCCAGTACGCACTTGGACACTATCGTCCAGGAAGTTGTGCTCCATGGTCCATCGAACCAATTCCACTCAGCCTCAAGGGGCTCGCCGCGCAAGGGGCTGCCATCGGCGGTGCGGTAATGATTCTGCCGTAATCTTTGGAGTACATCTTTGGAGTGCTGGGGCTCGGCCCAGCTTTCGGGGTATCGACACCGCCTAGGGCAATGACTTTCTCCGTTCGCTTCATCTCCATTGATTGCAATCCGCTTGATAAATCTTAAAGCTCCGACAAGTCGGAGCACTCCAAAGCTGTCGTTAAACTTTATCAAGTTTACTTAATCAGCACGACCGGAACATCCGATCTAACTTATACGGTCACCACTTGCGAGACCTGATGCATCTCTCTGGAGCTCACTCCGCCATGAATAGAATCTCGATTACACACTTTTGCCGAACCATTGCTTCAATTGTGGTCATCGCAATCATTAGCGTCGGGCAAATGTCGAATGCAGAACAAATAGATGCACCGAAAAAAGCTCGGCGAATATCGAATCGACAGGTTCCTGTTGTCAACGATCTTCAAGAGAATCTGGAGACTTACGAAGAGCCCCACCTGGATGATGAATTCTACGAAGACGATTCCGTCGTAGTCCAAGCAAGTTGCAAAAATTGTGCATCATCAACGACTCATAACCAATCGATGCACGCAGAAGAATATTCTTCCGGCGAGTTGTATGAATCAAATAATGAATTCGCCAACAATGCACCATTAGTAACCGATTGCGATGGTGATGCATGTTTTCAAT
>JANODQ010000567.1:0-2926 GCA_031412775.1 Pirellulaceae bacterium
GAATCTTTCTATCCGACCTTCATTTGTTCAGCCGCCGTTCAATCGGACAGCAGCATTGGGACCAGTATGTAGATTCCATTGCGGCTGCAAAAGCCATCGTTCTCGGCGGGGACATGTTCGATTTTCGATGGAGTCAGGTTGGAGCTCTCGACGAAACACTCCAAGCCGCAACTGCATGGCTGGAGAAAGCGATCCAATTAAACCCTACGGCATCGTGGGTGTACCTTCTCGGAAACCACGATAGTCATCCTAGACTGCAATACATGTTGTCTTCGATCAGCGACAGACATCCCACATTTGTCTGGAGTCCGAATTTCTGGAGGATCGGAAGCAATGTGTTCCTTCACGGTGATGTATTGGATGGATTTCAATACGAGGGAGGACTTGCGAGTTACCGAACCCGTTTCCATGATGAGATCCCAAGAGGACCGTTGAGCAATCTGCTATACGCGGCTGTTCTTCAGACCCGATTGCACGGAATTGTTCCACGGTTGCGGCATACGCGTCAGCGAACGTGTCGCAAGCTGCTTGAGTATCTGAACCATTGCGAACCTGCTCTACTTCCTGAGGTTCGCAATGTCTTTTTTGGGCACACGCACATACCGATGCAGGGCTATCAGTTTGATCGATTCAACTTCCACAATGCAGGATCAGGAATTCAGTATCTGAAATTTAGACCAGTTTTATTTAAGCTACCGTAACACTTGGAAAGAGACATAAGAAACAGTTCATGAACATCGCAGTGATCAAACCGCAGGAATTTGTCGCTCGCTGCACCGAATTGGCTTCTACTAAGTTGCACGCAGATCAACCGACTTCGGTTACGGCAACAAACGTCGGGGTGAAGGAATGCGTCGCTTGTCATAGCAACCCCAGCCCCGTCTATCAGCGACTAGATGTCACGCAGTTTGTGCGATTACGCCTGCCCCCATGACGCAGCGCATCGCATGACGGGCGAACGACTCAAGGAAAAGATACTGGCCACAGAGAAATTTGCTTAATTGCTTCAGGGTAACGACTTTTCTTTTGGAAACGTGGACTTTTGGTTCAGCCAGACAGAGTTCAAACCAAAAGTAGAGACTGCATGCATTTTTTTAAAAACCATCACGATTGTCGTGGAAACGAGTTCAATCGTTCCCCCGCCCCTACGCTCGAACCATGCGTCACGACAAGGTGTTTATTTGCGAACCATTTTCATAAATCGCTCGCCATGCCTACAGCACTTTCATCGCTACAATATAGTAACGAAAAATCAAAACCAATCGAGAGTTGAAGTGCGAGTGCCGAACACTATTGCGGCTGGCCCCAACGATCGTTGGATTTCACCCACTAATTCGTCAGACGAGCCATTTTTTTATTGAGATACGTTGAAAATGAATTTATTGCGAGCGACCAATGCTTTTCTGCTATCCTGTTTTGGTTTGTTTTTTTCGATTAACCTCGAATTCTCAATCGCAACGCCACCCAGTTCCGACCATGCAAAACTGCTTGAATCTTGGTTCGAGGAGAACTCCGGACCTTTGGTCGAGAACTACCAGCACTTGCATAGGCACCCTGAAATTTCTTTCGCGGAAAAGCAAACGGCTGACTACGTTGCTCGGCTTTGGCGAAAGGCGGGCTTCGAAGTTACCGAACAAGTGGGTGGTCATGGGATTGTAGGGCTATTGAAAAACGGTGACGGTCCGACGGTTATGCTCCGCACCGATTTGGACGCGTTACCAGTGACTGAAAAAACGGGGCTACCTTACGCATCAAATGTTGAGACTCGATCCGAAGACGGGACTCCAACCGGGGTGATGCATGCTTGTGGACATGATCTTCATATGACCGTTGTCACTGGTTCCGCTCAGTTTTTGTCTGAGAACAAAAAACTTTGGAAAGGGACATTGCTTTTAATTGGTCAGCCTGCCGAAGAGCGAGGGAGTGGCGCGTTGGCAATGTTGCGAGATGGCCTCTTTACCCGATTTCCGAAGCCCGATTGTGCACTTGCTCTGCATGTTGAATCATCAACGCCGGCCGGGACGATCGCTGTTCGTGGAGGTTACATCCTGGCCAACGTAGACAGCGTTGACATCGAAGTCCTTGGACGGGGCGGACATGGGGCGTCACCTGAGAGTACGATCGACCCCATTGTGCAAGCTGCGGAATTGGTAATGAGTCTTCAAACAATCGTTAGTCGCGAGATCAAGCCGACTGAGCCTGCTGTCGTGACCGTCGGTTCGATTCATGGTGGAACCAAGCACAATATTATTGGTGACCGATGCATTTTGCAGGTGACAGTTCGTAGTTACTCGCCAGAGGTACGACAGAAAATATTAGCTTCAATCAAACGCCGCGCCTTCGGAGTTGCGTCGGCTTATGGTGCTCCAGAACCTACGATCAAAATCTCGGAAGGGACGCCAGCGCTGGAGAATAACCAAGCACTTGCAGATCGATTGACCAAGGTATTTCAACAATCTTTAGGTGAGAGTCGTGTGCTTGCTGGCGAACAAGTTATGGGTGGAGAAGACTTCAGCCAGTACGGTTTAGCCGGTGTTCCAATTTTAATGTATCGCCTTGGCGTAGTTGCTCCCGAGCGGCTTGATCGGTTTCGCAAGCTGAACGAAACACCGCCAAGTCTCCACTCACCCGCATTCTACCCTGATCTCGACGGTTCACTTGAAACAGGAATCGTAAGCATGTCGTCGGCAACTATCGATCTGTTGTCACCATAAAGGAACAGAGCCCGCACTGAAACTTTAGTCGGTATTCCCTTCTGTCCAATCAAGTTTATCAACAGCTAATTAAGTGCTGCTAAAAGTGCGACAAAGGTGAAGCGGAAATGGCGGGAGTCGATTAGAATTGAGGTAAAGAACGGACTCAGAATTTCCTGGAGAGTAGCTCATGTCAACCGTCCCCAAGCACTACATCACAGCCGACGAGTACT
>JANODQ010000568.1:0-2558 GCA_031412775.1 Pirellulaceae bacterium
GGGCATTCGGATTTATCAACACTTGAATGTTCGGCCAGTTGGAAACGTTCATCGGAAGCAACTCGTAATGTTACCGATTCAACTAAAGCGTTTGTAGATTCAACGACAGCGGAACCTCTTACGATTGTCGCCATTCGGCAGCATACGCTTGAGGAGCCGTTGACAACTTGGCGGCTTCGAACCTCGGAATATGCAATACCCGAAGCGATCATTGCGTCGCTCTGCAGGCAATTCATAACCATCGGAAGCAACGCTTCCATCAAAGGGGTTTTCGAATCGCAACAAACACAATTCGATTGGAATCTGCTCATGGAGTCGGTACAAATAGATAATGTAACATGGGACCAAGTGACTTCATCGCTTCCGTTTCGCTTGCTTGGAACAGGACATGTCAGTATCGCCACCGCCTATTTGCTGAATGGACAAATCCAAAGTGCCGATGCAACAATGAATGCTCGCAGTGGTAGCATCAGCCGAGCGTGGTTAGAAAACTCGCAGCAGGAATTAGCCACTCGCATCGATTCCGACATCCTGAAGGGAGCCATCACGATGGTTCCATTCGAAGCGATGAATGCAAAAATCGACATGGATTCGAGCGGACTTAAAATCGCGGGAGGCATACCAGATGTGAACCGCAAGTACATGAACAGTATCATCGCCGACGGTCGTGGCGGGATTGTCTATGAACCGAAAGAATCCAAAGTCCCTTGGCAGTCGATTACCCGTTGGCTAACCCATGATCCTTTTGAGTCTTCTACCGCAACTGAATCGTCGTTGAATTCAACGTCGTTGGATTCAACATTGAACAATTTGGTGCAGCAAGCCTCCCATCAATCGCCTAGCCGCACCGCAAGCAGTATCGGACGCTGGTTAACAACCGTCTTGCCGATAGATACTTTTAGCATTCAAAGACGATAGGAACGTAAGGATAGGTTGCTCTGTAAGTTGAAGCTACTTCCAACGACTTTTTCCGGTGCCTGGTGCTGCTTCCCCAACAACCCAGCAGCGATAACCTTCGTCGCGGATCATTTTTTGGATACTCTCGGAATAGTAGCCGCTTATCATCAACACCATTCCTAATCCCATGTTGAACACGTTATCCATTTCAGATTGCGGGATATTCCCAAGTTTCGCGAGCCAAGGAAAGACTGCGGGGACTTCCCATGTTCCGCGTTCGAATACTAAGTCGACATTGTCCGGCAAGATTCGCTCGGTGTTTTCCAGCAGCCCGCCACCAGTGATGTGAGCGATACCATGCAGCACGCTTTTTACACGATAGTGTCCCATGATTCTTCGAATGACACGCGTGTAGATGTAAGTCGGCATCAGCAATGCGTCGCCAACGGTCGTGCCTAGTTCGGGAACATGCGATTCAATTTCCAGTCCCGCTTTTTCGAAGACAACCTTGCGAACAAGGCTGTACCCGTTACTGTGAAAGCCCGAGGATTCGATACCGATCAATACATCGCCCGGTTGAATTGCCTTGCCTGTTACTAAGTTCTTCTTCTCGACGACACCCACACAAAATCCGGCGAGATCATAATCATCACCTTGATAGAGGTCGGGCATGATTGCCGTCTCGCCGCCCAGGAGGCTGCAATCGGCATCCACGCAGCCGTCAGAGACTCCCTTGACGATTGTCTCCAAGAGTGGTGGATTGTCGCGAGACATGGCCACGTAGTCTAGGAAGAACAACGGTTCGGCGCCTGTGCAAAGGCAGTCGTTAACGCACATCGCGACAAGATCGATTCCAACCGTGTCGTGTCGATTGGCCTTCAGAGCGACCTTTAGTTTTGTTCCGACCCCATCGGTCCCTGAGACTAGGATTGGTTCTTTGTAGTTCCTCGAAAAAAGCGAGTTTGCAAAGTCGAGTGCATACAATCCAGCAAATCCGCCGTCGTTCTTTACGACGCGCGGACTAAAGGTTCGGTGCATGAGTTTCGGCAGTCGCTTCATGGACTGCTCGTAAAGTTCTAAGTCGACGCCGCTGTCTTTGTAGGTGGTTGTCATCAGTTGGTGATCGAGGAGGTGCAGATCGTAATTCGCCCACATTATGCTATCGATCAATCAGATCCGAAAGCACGCAACTCCGAAAGGACGCTTACTTTTCGAAATACGCCGCCAAAAGCTCTTCGAGTCGCTTCCCTCGGGCGTGGATCTGAACCACGTTTCCTTCTCGATCAAGCAACAGCATGAACGGGATCGCGGTAATTGAAAGTTTTTGCGACAGCGGGTTTGCGAAACCTTCAAGCGATTTGTCTATCGAGCGCAAGTGAATCCATGGGAGGGATTCTTTTTCCAAAAAACCAACAACTTCCTCTTCTGCATCGTCTAAGTTGACGCCGATGATTTCAAAGCCTTGGTCCTGATACTTTTTGTAGAGCTCGCGTAGATTCGGAAATTCGGCTCGGCAGGGACCGCACCAAGTAGCCCAGAAGTCGACGAGTGTGATTTTTCCTGCGATCGCCGACGCTTCGAATACCTTACCGGTTAGCAGTACTTTTTGACCCGAAAAATCGAGTGGCTGACCAATCAGTGCAATTCGCTTCTTGAAGCCC
>JANODQ010000569.1:0-2902 GCA_031412775.1 Pirellulaceae bacterium
GGGATTAAGCCGCCGATTATCTGGCCGAAACGGTTTGCGAGCTTCTTTATCGGTACGAACTGTGACATGCGTTACACGACTGGTCGATTTGTCCGGCCGCTTCACGTGCCATGGTTGGATTGTTCAGCTTCACGGCCTGAGTAATCTTGGTAGCTTCGTCGATCATTCTCTTCGCAAGTGCTTTATATTCGTCGTCATCCCCATCGGTCATTCCTGGTTGGTACAGCGTTTCACCTAGCATGGCTATCAGTTCAGCGTACTTCAGTATTTCCTCGGGATTCTGCGAAAACGAATCTTCCGAAGAAACCTTGCTTGATAAATTTTCGCGAAAACCCCACTCAAGAAGTTGCATACTTGGGATTCGATCTGCAATTTCAACCCAAGCGATCTCGGCCGTAGGCGATGGATCGGTGAGGGTTGCTCCCTTGAGCATCGAATTAATGTCGTCCAATCGAAGCTTTGCCTCGTTGTAAGAGGGGGCAGATCCCACTTTGGTGTTTGCGGCGACTCGAGAGAATCTTGCCCGCGCCACCGGAGCAGAAGCTTGCCATTTGACTTTTTCAGGGTAGAGCTCGATAACCGCGAAAAGGGTCGCAAGCAGGGTAAAATTACGGCGGGCGTCTTTGAAAGCACCAGCGCTGAATTTGGCGGGTGTCGTTATCACGCTATCCAAACGTAGTTTCGTTTCCTTTACCAAATCTTCGATCGACTGCGGACTGATGCGTTGCTTCCAAACCGCCCCGGCTCCGTTCTGATTTTCATCGCTAGTGGATCCGGGGTTGGAAGATCCTCCACCAGAGGACGACTGCGAACTAGAATTAGTTGCACCGCTCATTGAACCCGCCTCTGGAGGTGAGCCGACCAGTTGCTCTTCCACCTTGTCGAAAAAGACCCCCTGAAAGTCATCCTTTTCGAGATTTGGTGGAGTCGCTCTCTGTGGCTTGCGAATGACTGTCTGTGCATAAACGCAGGTAGAAGCAGCAAACGCGATTAAAAAGAAAAAAGCTGACTTCTTAGAGAAAGTACCGACCAAGCTTAACTCGGACCCTACAAACCAGCTTCCACCCATTTTGTTTCTACGAACGCTCATTTTAATGGCTGTCTACAAAAAGTAATTTACGCGAGGATACCATCAAGATACTAAAAGTCGGCAAATCTCTGCCGTCCTGTGACCTTCTCCAGATGCTCAAAGTATAACCTTTGCGGGTTATACCTAGCGAAGTAAATCCAAGCCCCGTTCAAGTACTCTCTCAAAAATCTGGTTGCCATTTAATTTAACTCGGAATTTGCTAGAGATACCAGATGTTACTCATGTATTTGGTTTGAATGATCTCAATCAACGGATGTGTCTTTTTGGCGAAAGCCTCGTTCGAGCAGATACGTATGGCGTGGATTGACCTTCGCTAAAACTCTCTCAGGAGCGATACCGTTCATAAATTATTCGGTATGATTTCAACACAAAAATGTTTATCTACAGTCAGAATTAATTTTGTAATGCCAACGAAAATTCATCGTCAACTGGAGATTGGTCGCTGGCTGATGGCTTGCCAATTCCATGTCATGCTCAACGAAGGGCTTCCAATTCATGGTGGCGACTCGGCTCTTTCTGCACTTGATCGAATCGAGGGGTTGGAGGCTGCGTTGAGTATTTACAAGCCCGAAAGCGAATTCTCTCGACTGAATAGAAACGCAGAACGATCGCCCGAGCGAGTTTCTGCCGATGTTGCATCGATTATCAGATTAGCTCGCGAAGTCTTTGATGCAACCGAAGGTGCATTCGATATGACCGCTGCCAGCTTGTCGGAAGCTTGGGGGTTTTCAAGAAGACAAGGACACCATCCGACTTCCCAGCAAATCGAAGAAGCTCTTTCAAAGGTGGGGATGCAGCACGTTGAACTCGATCCATTGAATCAGATAGTGAGTTTCAATAGAGAAGGTTTGCGGCTCAATTCGGGCGGTATCGGTAAAGGGTTTGCAATCGATCGCGCAAGTGAAGTCCTTGCGGGGGACGGGGTCGAAGACTTCTTGATTCACGGCGGTCAAAGTAGCGTGCTCGCTAAAGGCAATCGATACGATATTGATAGTTGTGTTGGTTGGCGAATTGCCGTGTCGCATCCGGAGCAACCTAAAATCCAGCTCGGTGCGTTAAGGTTGGTAAACAAATCGATTGGTACCAGCGGGCCTGCAAATCAATTCTTTTACTACAACGGAATCCGATACGGCCACATCATTGACCCAAGGACAGGTTGGCCCGCGAGTGGGATGCTGAGCGTAACAGTCCTTCATCCTTCCGCCGCCTGGGCCGATGCATTAGCAACTGGTCTTTACGTCATGGGCATTGATCGCGCAATCGCCTATTGCGAGCATTACCCCGAGACCGGCATGATTGCAATCCTACCAACGAAACGTCAAAGCGACGTCGAGATTGTTACTTGCAACGTTGATGAAGCGACTTGGACCACAAGCAAATAGTTAACGGTCACACTGGGGCAAAGTAATACAAAGGCTAGGTCAACTTGGCCGAAAAGCTTTACCCAAGTCAGCCGTTAGTCAGATATCCATGCAAGCGGAGCCCCACATCATCTTTTGACGGTTTGGTTCGACGGATTGGTTTGAAGTCAATCGGCAGTTTCCGACGTTGATTCCGCGAGACGAGCAGTGAGCTCCGCCGAGTTCAACTGCCCTACGGCGGCGTGATGAAAAGGGCATTTTTCCTGAGCCGTAGGCGCTAGCCTCGGGTGCTATCTGGTAAATCGCGGCAAAATCGAAACCCGTGGCTAGCGCCATCGGCTCAGGTTTCATCAGGCGAGCCCTACGGTTTGCCGTATTGAACTGTTTTAGTGCGTATTTCGGCATTCGTTGGGAGTTGACTCGATTTCCAAAAATTCTTTTTGCTTCTGGG
>JANODQ010000570.1:0-7839 GCA_031412775.1 Pirellulaceae bacterium
ATAAACAAAAAACGGCTGGTGTCTCCTCTGACACCAGCCGTTTTTTCGTTGACGCTCCGAAGCACGTAGCCAAGTCTCTCCTTAATGGTGCCAGCCCCTCTGTGCCTCTGTGTTTCAATACATCGACTTGAGCAGCTAAGTGGATTTTGCGAGTTAGCAATCCGGGGGGAACTAAAACACAGAGGCACAGAGGGCACAGAGAAGTATTGGGAGAGTTCCGCCTCTACGTGTTGATACGCAGCGATTTGTTGCGAGCACTTAATCTTCGCGTCTTAAGAAATTCGTCACCATGCGATGGGCTCCCCGATAGGCTTGAACCAAGGGAGATTGGCTTCCTCGGATCATTCCGTTTCGGTCCGATTGCCAGATTTGTCGCGAATCTACGTCGACTGCCGTCAGGTATCTGCCACCGAAGCAAAAGGTGTCGATACAGATCAAGTGATGGTAGTCTGCGATCCATCCATTCATTTGCGGCGAGTGGCCAATCCAAACCGTTTTGCCAGAAGCGTGAGGAAGTGGCAGACGATCGTAGATATGTTCCCAGTACATGATCTCGGGAGGACATTCGTGAATTGGAACGTGAGGCAAGTAATTCGCGTGAACGAAAATATTGCGTTCCGTTTCCAGGAAGGGGACCGTATCGACCAGAAAACGCCGGTGCTTGTCGGGAATTGACGAAATCTTTCCACCGTAAGTGGTCAAAGTCATCCGTCCGCCGTTATGAAACCACAGCGTCGGATCTTGCTCGCGAACCACAGCATCCTCAAAGAGCAGTTCGTGATTTCCTTTTAGAAATACCGTCCGCTGATTGGATTGTAGATTGAGTAAGAAATCGACCGTTCCGCGACTATCGGGCCCTCGGTCAATGTAATCACCCAAAAAAACCAACAAATCGTCCTTGGTTGGCGCGATCGCCTCAATCAGCGAGCTCACCGCTTTAAAGCATCCATGAATATCGCCTATTGCAATCGTTCGCACAGAGAGATTTGCTTTGAGTGGGGAAATTTGAATGTTGACAGCACCGACGCTAACTTCAGTTTTGTCACGGATTCGACTGCCCCGCGACACAACCAACTCGTCTCCGAGCTAACTTACAAGATTTTAACCGCCACCTAGCACCATGTGCGATAGCTTTCCTGACTGTTTTCTGGCAATCATGAACGTCCTGGCATGCCTGTACCATGTAGTCCCATACACTTACAATCAGTGTCCAACCAGCAAGCGATCTGAGTAGCACCCAATTTTTCGTTCATTGAAAGATTGTCCTCGGCAACATTGCAGGAACAAACAGTTGGTGTCGGATTTGAATCGAATGAAATTGAGCATCACTAAATGATTTATATAATAGGTATTGGCGACGATGGTATTGCTGGGCTGACGAATGCCGCTTTGGAACGAATCCAATCGGCAAGCTTGCTCCTTGGTCCTGCAAATCTCATGGCCAAAGCACAGCAGTTCAAGGCTCGCAAGGAAACCATTGGCGGGGATCTTGAGAAGCTGGCCACGCTTTTGGACAAAGAGGCCGATGGCGATGTGGTCGTTCTGACCGGTGGAGATCCTCTGTTTTACGGGACAGCCCGCTTTCTTTGTGATCGGCTTGGCAAGGACCGCTTTACCGTCATTCCGCACGTCAGCAGCATGCAACTGGCGTTCGCTCGAGTGAAAGAAAGCTGGGACGAAGCTTACCTGACAAATCTTGCCACGCAGTCGCTTGGGAAAGTACTGGAGCGCATCCGCACATCGGAAAAAATTGGCCTCTTTACATCCGACGAGGTCTCGCCATCGGATCTTGCAAAAGCCCTTGTCGATCAAGGAATCGATTATTTCACCATTTATGTTTGCGAAAACCTAGGGTCACCCGACGAACGAGTCACGCGTGGTTCCCCAGCGGAATTGGCGAAGCAAAAGTTCAGCCAGCTCAACGTCATGGTCCTGATTCGAAAGCCAGGTGTTCCCGATCGACCGGCAGCTCTTGTCGCTCGTCGATTGTTCGGAAATCCGGACGAGCTTTTCCTGCAATCAAAGCCAAAGCGTGGGCTGCTTACTTCCTCAGAGGTGCGATGTGTGGCGCTGAGTGAGCTGGAGCTGGCCGAAGATTCGATACTTTGGGACGTTGGTGCGGGAAGTGGATCGGTTGCAATCGAGGCCGCGAGCATCGCCCGGCTCGGACACGCTTATGCGATTGAGATGGACGCCGAGGACTACGGACTGCTTGTCGAAAACACCCAGCGATTTGGAGTTCGTAACTTGACGCCAATCCTTGGGCAAGCTCCCACGGCATGGCTGAAGCTGCCTGATCCGGACGCGATTTTCGTTGGTGGAACCGGTCGTAGCGTCACCGAACTGGTGGAGGCCGCGTGGCCACGACTGCGTCCGGGCGGAAGGCTCATCGTGAATCTTGCGAGTATGGAAAACCTGGTTGCGCTGCAAAAGCTTTTAACAGAAAACCTGAACTGCGAGCCGCAACTGTGGATGGTGCAGATCTCGCGTGGCAATTACCAATTCGAAAAGCTTCGTCTGGAAAGTGCCAATCCAACTTTTGTGGTCAAGGCGACCAAGCCACACAACGCCAAACAATCCGATCCCAAATCCACTTTGGAGAAGTCGAAGTGATTTTTCTAGGACCCAACGATCGTGGGCTGCCGCTTTCATCGACCAACCCTGAGCCGTCGGCGCTAGCCGCGGGTGACGCACAGAAAAATTCTCAACCGCTCGCGTCAAGTTTCCCTGAGCCGACGGCGCTAGCCGCGGGTGACGCGACGTTCAATATTCTTTCAGATGGAAAATCTAAACCCGAGGCTAGCGCCTACGGCTCAGGGGTGAATCGTTCTCACGAAAATCGACTCGACATTATCTTTGTCGGAGCCCACCCGGATGACCTCGAAATCGCATGTGGTGGCACGATTCATTCGTTGGTCAAGCAAGGCTATCGCGTCGGGATGGTTGATTTGACCGATGGTGAACCGACTCCGGCTAGCCCCGCTCCGGAGGTTCGCTGGGCCGAAGCGAAAGCCGCTGGAGAAGTCCTTGGAGTTGCTTATCGTCGATTATTGCATCTTCCAAACCGTCGATTAATGGATGGTTTCGACGAACGAGTTGCACTCGCCAAAGAGTTTCGGTTCTGGCGACCGTCGATGGTTGTCGGCTTCGGCAACAAGACGCCGATGGCTTCGCCTGACCATTTTCAAGCGATGCAAATCACCGATGCTGCCGTCTTCTATTCGCGGCTGACCAAGTGGGACGATCACTTCGACGGGATACGTCCCCACTCGATTTCGAATCAGCTTTATTTCAAACTGGCTTTTGAACCGGCAGCAATTGCTGGATTTGATTCGCTACTGACGGTCGACATTAGCGATTCATTGGAAGCAAAATTGGCTTCGATCGCATGCTACAAAACCCAGTTTCCACCAGCGAAAGCTCACGTGTTTGATCGTGTCCGGGGGCTAGCCATCGCGGCCGGTGCGGCTGCGAACGTGCATGCCGGAGAGGTTTTCGCGACTACCAGGCCCGTCGCCGTGAAAGATTTATTCAAGCACTGCAACCAGTCACGTCAGCATGACAACCGCTAGCAGACGGGGAAACTAAGACAAAAATACCTTCGATCACCTGTCGAATTCGGCCTTGGAAGGTCGGCGTCTTGTCGTTACACTCTGCGATTCGATTGGAACCGGAATCTTGTATTCGGCCTTAAAAAGCCTCCTAAAGAACAAAAAACGACGATGTATAAGCTCAAAACACACAAGGCAACTAAAAAGCGTTGCCGATTGACCGCCACTGGAAAAGTCAAGCATCGTAAGGCTGGAACAAGCCACTTGGCTATCAGCAAGCCCCCCAAGAAGATCCGCCAACTGCGTGGAACTCGAGTTTTGGAAGTCAATTTCCAACGGGCTGTCCAAGACGCGTTGCGTGGTAACAGCTACTAAAGAACAGTGTGGCATAGGCTTCCAGCCTTTGTAAATATTTTCACTGGCTGGAAGCCTATGCCACTTAGATAAGTCACTTCGGACCATTTTAAGTCCAAGTTTCTAGGTAACAACATCTGCAATTCGGTGAGATGCCTTTCAAGGGCAATCTCGCTACCAGATTCCGGTCCGAATCTGATGGATTATTCCAATATGCGGTGACCTGAGAGGCTCATTTTTAGCACCAGAAGGTTGCACAACTACTATGCGTACTCGTAAGGGTTCAGCTCGTCGTCAGTCAAAACGACGTTTATTTCAACGTGCCGAGGGTTATGTAGGCGGTCGTCGCAGGTTACTGCGAACGATGAAGGAAAACTTGGTCCGCGCTGGCCGATTTGCTTATCGCGATCGACGCGTCAAGCGACGAGAGTTCCGCCGTCTGTGGATTATCCGTATCAACGCCGCCTCGCGTATGCACGGTCTTCGATATAGCGAATTTATCGCCGGTCTTATCAAGTCACAGATCGAGCTCGACCGAAAGCAACTCGCCGAGATGGCTGTCAACGATCCAGCCGGATTCGAGACGGTCGTCGCTTCGGTAAAACAAGCTTTAGGTAAGTAAGTTGGTGGCCTGAGGCTAGGCAACTGAGCCGATGGCGCTAGCCACGGGTAGCGCAGGTGCAGACTTGATTTCTGATTGATAATCGAAACCCGGGGCTAGCACCCACGGCTCAGAAATCGCTGAATACTTGACACGCACTTCACTACTTCTTGTTGTTCGTTATGTTACTCGCAGAATTCACCTCGAGCCTCGATTCGCTACTGGTCGCTGCTGAAAAATCACTGGCGGCAGTAATGGATGAAGCTGGTCTTGAAGACCTGCGAGTTCTCTACACGGGTGCGAAAAACGGACAGTTGAAATCGATCCAAAAGGGAATGGGTAGTTTGTCTTCGGACGAACGACCTGCTGCTGGAAAGAAATTCAACGAAGTGCGCGACGCCGTGCAATCGGCGATCGATAGTGCTGCTGCAAGAATCTCCCGTGGTAGCGTTGATGGGGCTTCGCCGAGGGCTCGCGGCACAAAAAAATCAGGCCCGCAAATCGATCCCACGCTGCCTGGTGTGAGGCCTCGCCTTGGGCGGCTTCATCCGATCACTCAGACAATCGAAGATCTCAAAGAGATCATGGGGCGACTTGGGTTCTCCGCGACAGAAGGTCCTGAGATTGAAGATACTTGGCATAACTTTGTCGCGTTGAATATTCCGGAAGATCATCCGGCTCGCGATCCACTCGATAATTTCTATTTGGCCACAGCAGGTAAAAACGCTTCCGATCCAACTGCGTTAGATGCAAAGCTTTTGCGAAGCCAAACCAGCACTGTTCAAATCCGCGCGATGGAATCGCAGAAGCCGCCGCTAAGAATCATTTCGCTCGGACGAGTCTATCGCCCTGATGAAGCCGATGCGACTCACTTCCCGATGTTCCATCAAATGGAAGGGCTCTGGATCGATACTTCGGTATCGATGGCTCAGCTAAAGAGCGTTCTTCGAATGTTTGCGACAAGCTATCTCGGTGGCGATGTTACGATTCGGTTTCGTCCCTCGTTCTTCCCGTTTACAGAGCCAAGCGTCGAGGTCGACTACTTTTGGAATGATCAGTGGATCGAATTTGGTGGTGCTGGAATGGTGGATCCGAACGTCTTGAAAGCGGTCGGATACGATCCAGAGGAAGTATCCGGGTTTGCTTTCGGGCTTGGTGTTGAACGACTATGTATGCGTCGATACGGCATCACCGACATTCGCGATCTGTTTCGAAGTGATGTACGATTTTTAAGGCAGTTCTAATTCGATGCTAGTTTCTTGGGAATGGCTTACTCAATACGTTGATATCGACTTGTCGCCGGACGATATGGCGAACCGATTTGCGTTGTCGGGATTGAATCATGAATCGACGACAAAAGTGGGACCCGATTTCGTCATCGACTTAGAAGTCACCAGCAACCGGGGCGACTGCTTGGGGCACATCGGGGTGGCTCGCGAGGCTTCGGTTCTTCTGAGCACTCCACTTCGAATTCCAACGCCGATTGTTTCACCTGCTTCAGTAGATGCGACTCAGACAAGCAGCCTCATCAAACTATCGAACCGTTTTGAAACAGGTTGCCCGCGGTACACAGGGAAAGTCATTCGTAGCGTGAAGGTCGCTCCAAGTCCGGCTTGGATGCAACGACGTTTAACCGCGATCGGCGTGAAGCCAGTCAACAACATTGTTGATACGACTAACTATGTCATGTTCGAATGTGGGCAACCGCTTCACGCCTTCGATCTGTCCAAGATTCGTGGAAGCGAAATTATCGTTCGCCCCGCTGAAGCGAAAGAAAAGTTCATCGCCATCGATCATCGCACCTATGAACTCGATCCGTCGATGGTCGTCATTGCGGATGCAGAACGAGCGATCGCACTGGGTGGCGTGATGGGTGGCGAGGATTCTGAAGTAAGCGAATCGACGGTGGACCTTCTGATCGAAGCAGCCGATTTCACTCCTCTTGCGATTCGACGCGCTGCACGGAAGCTCCGATTGCATTCGCCTGCTTCATATCGTTTCGAGCGACGTGTGAACCCGGAAGGATTACTGTGGGCTGCGGAGCGTTGCTGCCAGTTGATTGTTGAAATGGCTGGCGGCAAGGTCACATCGGGTTTCGTCGATTCTGCTCCTCACAGCAAAATGCAGATGCCCGAAGTTGCCCTTCGCAAACAACGCATCATCGACGTGCTGGGAATTGAAATTCCTTGGAAGCGCTCGTTGGATATCCTTACCGCACTTGGCTGCGTGATCCTATCGAAGAATGATGAAAAAGCGACCGTGATTGCGCCACCGTTTCGTTTGGATTTGGGGCGAGAAGTAGACCTGATTGAAGAAATCGCACGAATGAATGGATACGAAAAGATTCCCGAAGACGCAGTCGTTCCCATTTTTGTTTCCGCGCGACGTGACAAAGATGTTATGCTCCAACGAGTTCGCTCCGTAGCGACCGCCGCCGGCTACGATGAGGCTCTTACGGCCAGCGTGGTCAACAAGCAAGCCTCCTCGTTGGTCTCCCCTTGGACCGCTCTTCCACCCTTGATGACTCAAGTTCAATTGCTCGAAGGCTCAACATATTTGCGTCGATCGATCGTGCCGAGTCTCATTCAAGCTTACCAAAACAATCAGAGCCAACAGAATCGTGATGCGTGTTTGTTCGAAACCGCAATGGTTTACTTGCCAAGTGTTGATAGCAAGGGACTACCGATGCAGCAGAACACGCTCGCATGGGTTGGAACCGGAAGCAGCCGCGATTCCAAAGGGATGATCGATGAGATCGTTCATCGTGTTGCTCATGGGCAAGCGGTGACAACCGATGAAGATTACTCGGATCCATGTGTTGCTGATAACACGGGCGTTCGAGTTCTATGTGATGGTCGAATGTTAGCGTGGTATGGAAACATATCGCGATCCGTACGAAGCACTTTGAAGCTCGATCAAGACCTCACGTTCGGCGAATTGAACTTGGACTTGTTGCAAGAGTTCTTGCTCACGATTCCACGATTGAAACCAATCGTTCCTTATCCAGCGATTCATCGCGACTTGAATTTCATCCTCGACGAATCCGTTCGCTGGGGTTCGTTGTCTCAAGTCGTTCAAAACTCCGCAGGTGAATTGCTGACCGACTGCATCTATCGTGAAACGTATCGCGATGCAAAGAAAGACGGCGAAGGCAAGAAACGTGTTCTGCTAAGCCTTATCCTTCAAAGCACGACTCAAACCCTCACCGGGCAACAAGCCGACGACGTCGTTGCAAAAGTCTTGCAAGCAACCAAAGAATCTTTCGACGCAGCGATCGTTGCGTAGCGAATGTCTTATTGACAGATAAATCTTTTTTGACATGCCAGTAAAATG
>JANODQ010000571.1:0-6907 GCA_031412775.1 Pirellulaceae bacterium
ATCTTGGAAATCGTGATAGTCATTTCGTTCAGTCAATCGCTACGTCGCTCCTTCCAGACAAGATTGACAAGTCGTTTTTCACGATTCAAAACAAAGTCCCGTTGGCTCATCCCACGATGCGATGGCCGATGGGAACTTACACCAAAGTCGTAAGCCCACATTTCGAAGTAACCACCCAAGGAACTCCCGAAATAGCTCAGCGGATCGCAATCCTTGCCGAACAGACGCATGCACTTTGGCAACAGGCATTCCTTCCAGCATGGTGCGAACCGAGTGTGCTTGAATCGGCAATCCTCGAAAGAAAGCCATTGCCTATTTCTACAGTCCGACAGACCGACCATCGTATGCAAATCGTGCTCTTCAAAAATCGCGATCAATATGTTCGCGGGCTACGTGAGATACAGCCCAACATTGGAATCTCTACGGGCTTTTATCATCCAGGATCAGCGACCGTTTTTTGCTATTGGGATGAAAGCGTTTCTGCGAACGTACTCAAACACGAGATTACTCATCAGTTATTCTCGGAGGCGAGTCGCTGGGATCCAATCAAAGTAGATTCAATGCCAAAAAATTTTTGGATCATTGAAGGAGTTGCTTTGTACATGGAATCCATGTTGGTTGATCCGTCGATTGGATGCGATCGCGTGACACTTGGTGGATGGGATTCTCCGAGACTCCAGCCCGCAAGGTACCGTCGCTTGCACGACGAGTTTTGGATCCCATGGGACCAGTTCACACGAGCCACTGCAGAGACATTCCAACAAGGAGACTCAGTCGGACAGCACTACTCGCAAGCAGTCGGGCTAACTCATTTTGCAATGGAGCATTCATCAGCATCGCGTAGTGCATTGTTTGACTTTATCAGTAATGTCTACCAAGACGAAATCAACTTGCAATCGATTTTGTTTTCCGATGACGATGATAAACTTCGAAGTCAATATGATCATTTTTTGCTCAGTGCGGGCGAACTTTCAGCAACGTTTCCTCCTCGATTAAGTCGAAAGGACATCGTTTTATCAAGAACAGATGTTACTTCTGAATCGATGCTAGCTTGGCCAGCGACCGCTGCGGTAAAGTTAGATTGGTTGGACTTATCGTTTACAAATATAGACGACTCTTTGTGGACAGATAGCAAAACCGGGCGATGGGATACGCGAAGGTTGAACGTGGAAGGGACTCAGGTAAGTGATAAGTCCCTTCCAGCCATAGCGGCGATTAATCGAATCGAAGAACTTGATTTGTCGATGTGCGAAATTTCAGACTCTGGATTGGAGCCTCTTCGAGGACATCGGTCGTTACGAAAATTGTGGCTTACGGGCACCGGCGTTACCGACAACTTGATAGATTTGCTCGCAAGCTTGCCTCGACTCGAAGAAGTAGAATTGACTGGTACAAAATTTACTGATGCGGGACGACAAGAACTTGTGCGTCGCATGCCACGTCTACGTCGAAAATAACGTTGATAGTCTCTTTGGAGTGCTCCGACTTGTCGGAGCTTTAAGACTTATCTACCGGTAGTCAATCTAAAAAGTCTCCGCGAACCAAGCGATTCAGTTATCACGCGAGGCTTTCACTTTGGCATCACGTCGCTCGCCCGTAAGCTGTGACGAGTCGCAGCACTCCAAAGGATTTTTTCAAAAGTTATTTTCTGGAAGCCCCTCTTGATGACCAATGTTATGCACAGGTGCTAAGACTGCCAAAACATCTTGAAGCAGCTCAGTGTCGATTGGTTCGTTAGCCCACTCGACCCACTTTCGAATGTTCTTTGGGTTTGCACTACCAGCGACAGTGGTAGAGATGTCTTCGTTCATTAACGAAAATTGTAAGGCTAGCTTTGCAATATCCGAGCCCCGCGACTGACAAAGCTTCGCCGCTTCCTTGGCCGCCACTTGCACGGGCATCGGATCGCGAAACCAAGGAGGAAGCGTGGCGTTGGTGAGTAATCGAGCGCTAAAAGGTCCCGCGTTCATGATGCCGATTCCATTTTCCTTCAACATCGGGATCGTCATATCAGCAAACGATGTGTTCTGAAGAGTGTATTGGTTGTAGGACATCACACAATCGATCTCGGTTGCGGCAGCGATTGTGTGAAAGATCTTTTGAGGATAACCACTAATCCCGATGTATCGCACTTTGCCTGCTTGTTGAATCTTTCGAAGGGCCGGAATGGTTTCCTCAATGACTTGCTGAAGAGGAACAAATTCGATGTCGTGACAAAGCGCTATGTCTAAATACTCGCAGCCTAAGCGGTGAAGCGACACGTCAATGCTCTCTGCGACACGTTTGGCAGAAAAGTCAAAATGATTGATGTCGAATCGCCCAAGCTTAGAACACATCAAATAGTCAGATCGAGGCACATCGCGAAGCGCGATCCCTAGGAGTACTTCACTCATCCCGCGGCCATAGAATGGGGACGTGTCTATCAGGGAAAGTCCCAGTTCGCGGGCGACACGAATGCTCTCAAAAGCCTCATCTAGAGAGACAGAGCGAAACTCTTGCCCAAGCGAGGAAGCCCCAAAAGCAAGTGCGGGTAGGTTCAGATCGGTTCTGCCGAGTTTGCGGGCGTTCATGATGGATTCAATGGCTGGTAACAAGAATAAAACTGTTGAGTGTTTGAAGAGACCGTTAAATTGTTATTTCCGAAAGCGACTTTTGTTGCGAAAAAACCTCCGCAAAATAGTCATCATCGCTGCGGTATTAATGTGACAGTATCTGAATGCCTTGCAAGTGGGTAGATTACAGGCCAAGAAGGGCTATGCTGAATGCTGGAACACATTGTGCGACGAAGACTTCGACGGTACCGTCCTGACCACTCACGCGGTGAACTCGGATTGTCTTCATTAGGCTGTCCCAAGCCATCTCTGGCAATCGCCAATCCTTGGAGTATCCTCCGCACAACTCGCGCACTACTGTTTCACAAAGTCGGCCATTAATTGACGCGTTTTGAAGTTGCACATTTACTGCAACCTAACAGCGAAAACCCAGCTAACGCGACGCGACAGTTATCGGTAACGGTGCCCACGCCGCTACTTGCTTGCGATTTGTGTTAGCACTCTGTTTTCTTTCGTTGGATGGCGCAATCGGAGTTTGGTTCGCTGAAAAAGTCATAAGGTAATTCAGTTTTCTTGGACAGCTTCTACGAGGGAGGAATGTAGCGATTGCGCGAGTGGTTTGCGGGTAACTCAAGTATTATTCTTGCTTTTTTTTACGTTCCGACACGCGAGTGTGACCAATGGTTTGAAGCCTTCTGTATGTACCCTCTTTACGGCGAACACTTTAAAATGTCATTAGAACGAACTCCCGCCAGTCTACCAAATACCGAACGCAAAGCTCTTGCAATCAATCTCGACCCGCGTCGTTATGGATCCTTTGCCGAGATTGGCGCAGGCCAAGAAGTTGTACGATGGTTCTTTCGTGTCGGAGGTGCTGCCGGGACAATTGCCAAAAGTATTTCTGCGTACGACATGACCGTAAGCGACGCCATTTATGGGCAATGTGAACGCTACGTATGCCGACAACGACTCGAAGATATGCTCGACCGCGAGCATACGTTGAATCTCGAACGATTAAGTCAAACACGTGGCGACACGACCGCGTTTTTTAGCTTTGCCGACACCGTTTCAGCCCGTAATTTTAAGGGAACTAACGATTGCCATGGTTGGATGGGTGTCCGGTTTCAATCGCACCCCGGAGACGAAGACAGCCAAATTATTATCCACGTTCGAATGCTGGACACCGAGAACGCCTTGCAGCAAGAGGCGATCGGTATCATTGGAGTTAACCTGCTCTACGGTGCCTTCAATCTCAATCATGAACCGGATCAGTTGGTACAATCCTTGCTTGATAATCTCACAACACGTCGAATCGAGATCGACATGATTGAGTTTTCCGGAATTGCGTTTCGGCATGTTGATAACCGTGTGATGAGTCTTCGATTGGTGCAATTGGGACTCAGCAAGGCTGCAATGTTCGCCGCCTCAGGAGAAGTCCTTCAACCATCTGAAGTACTTTACAAGAAGCCAATTCTTGTGGAACGAGGCAGTTTCCGACCGGTTACCAACGTCAACCTCGACATGCTTCACGCGGCTCATGAAAAATTTTGTAATGAACCCGATGTCGATGCGGAAGAAGTCGTCACCTTAGCCGAAATCACGATGAAGAATCTTCAAGCAAACGGCGATATCGATTTGCAAGACTTTCTCGCGCGGGTCGATTTGATGGCGGCATGCGGAATGACCGTTTTGATCTCGGACTACTTCGAGTACTATCGATTGGCCGCTTACCTGTCACGATACACAAAGAAGAAGATCGGCATCACGATGGGTGCAGGTAGTCTGCATGACTTGTTCGAGCATAAATACTACACGCAGCTTGACGGTGGTATCCTCGAATCGTTCGGAAGGCTGTTTAAGAACGATCTCAAGCTATACATCTATCCGCTACTGGATCGTGAAACGGGTATGATCACCATGGTCGATAACCTGGAAGTAGCACCTGAGATTCGAAAGCTGTACGAATACCTAGTCGACAAGGGTTGCATTGAACAGCTCGATAACTTCAACCCGATGAACCTTCAAACGTTTTCGCGTGAAGTCCTCCAACAGATTCAATCGGGCGACACACGATGGATGGAACATGTCCCTAAAGTGGTTGCTGAAGTCATCCAACGACGAGGCTTCTTCGGCTGCCCTAAAATGCCCTCGAAGAAAGCCACACCCCAGATCAACACAAGATCATTCGAAGCTTTTAAAGTTCACGTTCCCACAGTAGCGTGAAGGCTTCGCCAGCAACTAGCAACTAGCAACTAGCCCCTAGCAACTAAGCAAAGCACCCTTCCTAGGTCATTTCTGGCTTTTGCTGGTTGGGTTTGGCGAGAGTTTTTTGTTCTGGGTATCGTAGAATCTTCAAGACGAACAGCCACATGACGCTGGATACTGTGAGAACCGCGGCTAGAGCAAAAGCGCTCAGCTTGGTTAAGTCCTTGCTGAGCTTGGCTACGTCACCGGTGACCGCTTCAACCGGTTCCTGTACGAGGATCCACAGGTCAGTCGATTGTTGCCGTTCTGTGGTTGATTCTTGTTTGGCGCGTCGCGATATTTCTACTTGCTTCATCGTTGCGATCCAATCTCCGCGGTACGCTTTTCCCAGCGGATGCCTAGCAACGGGGTCATGATACTGATCGAGTCCCTCAAGCTTTAGTTTTTCTAACTGCTCGCGGTCGATTTGAAAATGAGAGATCGATTTGGGCGAGTCGACTTCTTCTATCGGGGCCGTTACAGAACTCTGTTGTCCAAGTTGCTTTAGTAGCGGATGTTGTAAAAGCGTTCCCTCGCGGCTTCCAAGGTGGCCGTCGACCAGTGCTATGAATCTCGAGCTATGATCGAAGTTTTCCGGTGCATCACTTTGTTTTTCATCATCGAAATTTGACTTGCGATCCCCGTTGGGAGGCATCAAATCAAAGTCGCCGAGATTGATCGTGAGTACCAAAACACCATCGATCGTCGACTCGGGTTGGCCCTCGGGTGATTGCAGTCGAATCGGCGAGCAAACGGCAATCTTCCATCGACCGGTAGTTGTCGATTTAAAGGGAACGCTTACATGTGGGATCTTCGTCGGGGAAATATTGCGACGCGGAACCGTCGTGGACGAATCTTGTCGTTGCCCGTTAAAGTAGGTTCGGTATGCAAAATTCCAACCAATTTTGCTGCTTTCAAAGCCGTCAATAAAAGCTGATGCGATCATGTTGCCGTATCGATCGGTAACGAACATACTGTTGTACCGAGCCGGTTGTTGTGATTGTCGATGATCTTCGATGATCGTTTGGAAACGCTCTTTGAGATGTTGCTCTAAATCGGTTCGCTCACGAAGCGAAAGAAGTTGTTTAAGCGGTTCCGGGGGCGGTTGATCGGCCGCAAGATCTGAGAGAAGTTCGGGGCCAGCGGCTAGTTGAAAGGCTTTGAAGAGCTCTTGGAATTTAGTTTGTTGCGTTTGATCATCCAAGAGCCGAAAGAGATTCGCGATTTGGTACTTGAAGTTGCTTGCAGCCACGCTTGCGTAGTCGGCATTGCTTTGAAGGGTTTTGCTTTTAAGTTTGTCCAAGAACTCGCGCTCTGCCACGCCTGCTCCCTTCCAAGCGAACCAGCTCATAACGCCCAGAAGAATCAACGGGCCGACGATCCCTAGAAGCATTAGCGGCCTGCGAAGCCTTGCCACTTGACGACGTTCCAAGGCTCCGATGACTTGCTGCACGTTGGCGTAGCGATCACTGGGGCGTTTTGCCAGGCAGCGATCGATGATCTGAATCAACCCGCGATCCATTCCGCGAATGCGATGATGAGCTCGCGGCGGTGATGCGTTGATAATGGTTTCGCGATATCGCGCGAGTCGCTCTGGCAAGTTGCTTGCGGTGTCGAGTGCATTGACCGAATGGGGAGTTCGGTGAGGCGGCGTACCAACCAGCATGCAATACAAAATTGCTCCCAACGCATAAACATCCCATCGAGCATCTGGAAGCGCGGCCAAGTCGGCTTGCTCAGGTGCCATATAGAACAGCGTACCCAGCGACGGCGTTTGCTCGGTCGACATTCGGCTCTGACCGAAATCGGCAAGCCGTGGTCGCATGTCTTGATCGAGCAAAACGTTGGCCGGCTTTAAATCGCAATGCAGTACCCCTTTGCCGTGTGAATGGTTCAGCCCTTGAGCAATGTCGCTAAAGATCTCGACCGCGCGATGAACGCCAAGAGCTCCACGTTGCCGCAGAAGATCATCCAAAGAACCGTTCTCGAGATACTCCATCACGTAGTAGGGAGGCTGAGCGTCCCAACCCACGTCCAAGACCTGGACAATGAAGCGATTCGCCGACATGGCTACCAGATTTTTGACTTCCCGCGCCAGCAGCGACCAATTC
>JANODQ010000572.1:0-2387 GCA_031412775.1 Pirellulaceae bacterium
ACCGACTCTAGGGCCCACGGCCCATTGCAAAACATAGTTGCAACATCGAGAAAATGAATGCTATAGTCATATAGCAATGTCCTCGACGCTCTTTCATCCTTCAACCACGCCGCTGATTCGTTAGAGACGGGAGGACTCTGAAACCAAAGATCAACGTGCTTGATTTCTCCTGGATTGTACGCCGAAAGGTGCTTCGTCATTTCCAATACATTCTGCTTGTAGCGATAATTGTGGCAAGCAACGATCTTATGCTTGCGCGTTGCTGCAAACAATTTCCAAGCCTCTAACTCTCCGATATTATAGGCTAGTGGCTTCTCTACCAAAATCGGACACTCGACAGACGAAAGGGGCGATATCGAATGAATGTGTGCAGGTCCCGGTGATGCAACTACGTAGAGCTGCGCGGACTCCAATGTGTTTCCGGAAATCGTCTGGATCAACTGCCCGGTTTCGTCTTGACGATCTTGTACGTCGTATGCATGGATCTTTGGCGAAAACTTGAGTTGCTTCAGTGCCGGAAGATGCTTTTGCTTTACAATTCGTCCCCATCCAATAAATCCGACCGAAGACAGATCAGCACGGGGTAAGCGGTGCGAATCCTGTGTTGCGAAATTCTTCGCTTGATCTTCGAGGGATTCCAACAGTTCCTTTTGCCAATCAACATCCAAAGAGATTCCTAAGTCACTTGCCGAACGACTACTGTCGAAGGATTGATTTCTGGCAGCATTAATTAGCGTCTTCTTAGCGTTGAACCCGGTTCCCAGTAGCTTTTCAACAACGCCAGCTGCATATCCGGAAACTTTCCAAACCCAACTCGGAAATCCGAATACAGACTTCCCCATGCCGGCTTTTTCACAAAGAAAATGCAAGAACTTCTCTCTAGTTGGCGAATTGGATGAAACAAGGATGTACGCATCGATCTTGCTACTCTGCCGATTATCATCTAAGGCAAGCTGGACCAACGCGCTATGAACAATCTCGCGTGTTGTAATTGGAACCGTATTGGTTCGGCTTCCGAGCACGAGAAGTCTGTTAAACGGTGTTCGAAATGCCATGCCAACAATAGGATCGGAGAGCCCTTTTCCTAATATGAACCCGGGACGTAAAAACGTAAGACGGAAAAGCCCGTGAAAATTATCTTTTAGAAAGTGATCTGTCGCGACTTTCAATGCACCGTACTTCCCCTTCTTGTTGGGATTAGATTCAATGGTAGTGGATTCGTTAACGTGGGTAACATCACCAGGGTAAACGCTCACGGAAGAGATGTGAATCAAATGATTAACTGTTTTACGCCGACAAAACTCGATCAAGGCATCAAGGTAACCTGTATTAGGATCGATTCCACCGTCTTTAATTAGTAAAAAATTGATCACAATATCGTAGTGATCGTCGAAGCCAGGAGTTACCAACAAACTTGATACACTTCCATGAATCGTTGACCTGTACCCCAACTCCGCGGTACCCATCCTACGTGCGAATCCGTCCACAACGAATCCTTTGCCCGCAAGTTGTTCACCAAGTCCCCTTGCAGCAAAAGCTTGATAGCCGATTACTAATACTTTAAGATGATTCACTAGAGATTTGTATCCAAAGCTGTATCAAGTAACTCATTTGAGAGAACGTAATCTAGACGACCGTAGTGGATAACTTGCTCTATCGAATTGCCTGGATTGCACGTGCCGATTTTCGATAAACTTCGTCGCGCAGAATCAAAAAAGTGCGTTGGCGTTCCAAAATACTTTCTTCGTCAAGCGGCCTCTCAGAGGTAAACAAGGTTTGAAATTGAATCGTCATCGGTTCTTGAACCGATTTGTGGCTAACTAGAATTTTCTTAATGATATCGAGTATCGATCTATTAAAACGACTTTCGTCTCGCTGATGGACAAAGCTTCCGTCAAAGTCATATGGCTTACCATATTGGTCAAACATAGAAAAGAATAGCAGTCCATAACCTTGTTCATTACTCGATAGAGCAACTTGGAAAACGGGCCAATCCAATTCACTACCGGACGCATCCTTTTCCAATCGGGTTGTTTGCAACCTAGTCCACCCAGCATTCTCATAACATTCCCAAAGAGGATGCCACCCGCGAAATGGAAAATCGAGTGATGCCACTAATGATTCGCCGTCCTGCGCACTGTAGCGCCAAATCCTTGAAAACTGACCAAGTAGGTCATCACGGTCACGAACCTCATCTTGATAGGACGATTGCTGAAAAAATTGTACCTGCTTAGGGAGTGATCGCTTACCCGGAAAACTCTCAATGACGCCTTCGTCAAGACTGAGTGAATAATCCAATGGATCAGCAAAAAGTATTCCCGAGTAAGCGATCACGGTAAGCGGCAGCATGGGGACTAGCAAAAGCAACCAATACCGATTCCCTCCAG
>JANODQ010000573.1:0-5954 GCA_031412775.1 Pirellulaceae bacterium
CATGCCCAAAGACAACGCGGAAGGCTATCGCGAAGGCTCACCGCTGACTCATGCGAGCAATCTGCGAGGTAATCTGCTCATTGTCCACGGAACGGGCGACGACAACGGCCACTACCAGGGGACCGAAATGCTCGTCAACGAATTAGTCAAGCACAACAAACCGTTCACGATCATGCCCTACCCGAACCGGTCACATAGCATCTCCGAGGGCGACAGCACCGTTCGTCATTTTCATGGTCTACTCACACGCTATTTGAACGAGCATCTGCCGGTCAATCCCGTAAGAGTCATGTTCGAAACCGAACTCGGCGCGATCACGATGGACGTGGATGTCGCTCGCGCTCCGATCACTTCAACGAATTTCCTGCGGTATGTCGACGGTAAGTTTTACGAGGGTGGCATGATCAATCGCGCTGTTCGGCCCGACAACACGGTTCGCCACGATGTGGAAGTACAGGTCATCCAGTTTCAAGGCAACCCGGCCCGTGACGACGAACACTTTCCGCCGATCCCGATGGAGCAGACCAGCGTGACCGGTCTACGCAACGTGAAGGGCGGGCTGTCCATGGCTCGCCTCGGACCGGATACTGCCACAGTCTCTTTCTCGATTCTCATCGACGACCAGCCTGAGATGGATTTCGGTGGACGGCGCAACGCCGATGGACAAGGTTTTGCTGTATTTGGCCAAGTGGTCGACGGTTGGGATGTGATCAAGAAGATCCACCAATCTCACACCGGAGCTGACGGAGAATACAATACAGAAACTCTCGATCCACCGATCAAGATCCTGCGAGCCTATCGGAAGTAGCTCTCTTATGAATTGTAGAAAGAGGCCGCACAAAACACCGTAGGCTGGGACCATAGTCCCGTCCGAATTGCATGTTTAGGACCATGGTCGCAAACGACCGCAGATATCTTTGAGTCTGCCGCTCGCCTAACAAGTTCACATTCACTTCGCTTCGGGTTCGTAAATAAACGCTTTGTCATCCGCCGGGAGGACCCACACATTGCGGAATTTGACCGGATTGCCGTGGTCTTGAAGAAAGACCGGGCCGGTCATCGTAATCTTTTGCTGGACTCGAATGATGTCGAGATAGGGTGTGTTGCCGTATCGAAATGGGTGAAAAGTCGATTTGGGCTCTCCGACCCGAGTAGCGTCCTGCACATTCTTCCCGTTGAGCCAAACGGTGACGCTACCGTTCTCTACGATTTTTCCGGAATCGTCGCGCCTTGGAGCTCGGTAACGGATGTCAAGGACTTGCCATTCCCCCGGCTTCCTGCAAGCGTTTTCCAGAGGTGGCGAGAAACCGTACACAGCACCTGCGTCTTCCTGAGTGAGATTCTCCTTGGCAAAAGAGTTGATAATCTGGACTTCGTAGTTGCCGTGAATGTAGACGCCGCTGTTTGCAGCGCCCTTCTCGGGCAACACAAACTCGACATGAATGTCAGCGTCCTTAAAGTGCAGTTTGGAAACAATGTGGTTTTGGTTCTTACCGCGAGCGGATGTCAGCTCCGCATCGGTGACCGGCCAATTGATCTGTCCGCCGGCCATGCTTACAAACAAATGGTTTCCCTTCAGGTCCAGAAGCGCTGTCGCTCCTTTTGGCGGCGCGACGGGCAGTTCGCTCTGGTTCGGCTTGAAGTCGGGCCCGGCTGAATTTGGTATGGCTGTGTCATCGGCATTTAATGTCCCGAGGAAAATAGTCGCTATTGCAGTGGCAACGACCATGAGGTGCCATCGGGCTGGTATGCACGAAGACATAAGATGCTCCTGTTTTTTAAGTGGTACTCTCAACCTGCTTTTTCAATCATACCGAAAAAACATGCGATGGTAGCCATCAGATGGGCGACTCAATGCACCGCATTGACTGTATTCGGAAATTAATTGACGAAAGTCGATCATCCGGCGGGGGTGGTGAGGGGCCTGGTGCGTTTGCCTTTGGACCTTTTCCCGTCGTCCGTGCGTTGTTTCCCCGATTTCGAGTGCTGTGACCTGTCACAGCTTTGGGGAAAGCGACACAACGAAAAGCAGTACTCGCGAAGTTGAACATCGTAGTATTCACAAAGACCACTTTGATTAATTACCCCTAGATAAGTCTAAAAGCTCCGCTGGAGTTCGTCGTGCGGTGCGTCGTTGGGACTCCCGCGAAATCTTTTGTCGTCAAAACTGATGTTTAAAAACTTAAGCGAGTACTCACTTGCTTCCTTTTCGCCCGACTGGGCTTGGCCCCATTGGACGCACCAGTTCCCAACCTGGACTGCAAAAGTATCCTCGTCCGCGATAACGCCCAGTCGATCGTAACCGATCGGCTCTACAGCCGAGTCATCTTTCGCCGGGTGATTGAAAGAAAAAGATCTGAACGAAGAAGGCGTCGTACTCACTTGAAAATTCGCTCTGGCAAATCTTCGATCTTTGGACTACCGATTCGAGGACCTTTCAAGTTGCTTCAACAGCATTTCGGCTTCTACTGGTAGCATTGATTCTAGTTCGGCGAGCCGCGATGGGATGTCCATGGAGGCGTGCAGTAGCGTCAAGATGATGATCTTGTCCTCGAGTCCCGTTTCGCATACAGGCAGATGTTGGTTGATTCGGTAAAACTTATGAGCTCGTGGAAGTGTGGTTCTTCGCCAAGGAGTTCTGCGTTTTCTGAGATGCGAACGATTCCCGCTTCGAGCTTTCCAATGTACTGGGCCGTAACGCGTTCTCCAAATTTCTCCAACGAATACGATTCAATGCTGGCGATGTCACGCAGCGCACGATTGGTTAGGTGAACCGTTCGCTTATTGCTCGCTTTCCTGGCCACTACCGGACTTTCTTTAATAGGCTGCGAAGGTCACCTTTGAAGGGGTGCATGCGACCATCAATGGCATCTTGGTATCCGTCAAGGAGGGCGTCACGCGCGGCCGCAGTTTCTTGTCTGCTCTTCTGTTGCCGCAAAAGATCTCGCACGAATTCGCTGGGTGTTGCGTACAACGTTCCATCGCCAGAATTCGCGTCAACGAACTCCCGCAATTCATTTGTTAGCGAAAGGTTGATCGATGAAAACATTTTCTTGTTTCCGGTGTAATCGATTAACTGAAACCGACTTCGCAATACCTCGAGTTGCCATAAATGTCTGCATAGCGGTATTCGGTAAGCGATTCGCCACTGGGATCGCCCATTTCCTAGAAGATGCTTTTTTAATCGTTTTTAAATGCTAACGAGCGGGCTTATCGACTGTTGGAGTGTTAGCCACAAACATCAATACAACGGTAGCAAAGTTGCTTGATTGGAAAGCAAGTCAAGCTGTAACGATTGTCCTGTCGCTAAATCGATTAATCAGCATAACCGGCACAACCGGACACGTGCCCTCAGTCATCTACCGATCAATCTGTACGTTGAAACGAGATATCAGGGCTTATCGGATTCAAAGATACGGCAAGGTTGAGGCTTGCGATGGGCTAAAAGTCAGTCCACAGCGAAAACGTTGGTCATGGAGCAAGGATGGGTAAAGATCGCCGATGGTAGTGTGGTCCTTCCGACGAATCGAATATTCTGCCGCTATAATAATATAAACAACGTTGCATACACCAATGGCGGGCGTAACTTAAATCGATGCGTTCCGGGTTTAGAGAAAACATTCTTTCAAGTATTGACGCCCATGGAAGTAAGAGCACCGTTTGCAGCAGACGCTACGACGACTTCGTCGCTCGATACAAATGCCTTCACAAATGGTAGCGACACTCGAATTTGGTAGTCGCTCACAATTCACCGCAGGCTACGCAACGCCACTCGGTGCTTTAGCAATCGTAGACGGATCACGTTGGGCTATTTTTCTACGCGAATCGTAGGCGCGAAGTCTGTACTGATCACTAAAAGCGTTTCCGAACGATCTGGTGACAAACATACGAGAAAATGGGAATGTAGCGGAAGTGCTGATCCTAACTAAGAGCGGATATGCACAAAAAACTGCGTCACTAACTGAACTTGTCAACAGAAATTCAATTTTCAGCTGGGGCAAGACACATCCGCGTTACCCGGTGGTTAGCTTGTCTGACTTTGATTCATGCTTAGACCAACGCTTTAGAAGTTCAATCAAATGTTCGACTGCAACGGCCATTTGATCAAGACATGCGAATTCGGTCACGGCGTGAATGTTGTGTTGGCCAACTGATAGGTTTGGTGTTGGCAGTCCCATCGCGGTTAATAACGAACCGTCGGTGCCTCCGCGAACGATTGTTCGTTGGCACGACACACCTAACGCTTTGTATGCCTCTTCGGCGTAGAGAACGGCTTCAGGAAGCTTTGCAATTCCCGTTACCATATTGCGATATTGTTCTTTGGTTTCAATTTCAATTTGAAGCCCCGGCATCTGCAACATGACTTCTTCGCCAATGCGATCTAGTAGCAGCTTGTATTCATGGAGCTTGGCTTCGTCGAAATCGCGGAGGATCAATTGAATGGTTGCTTCACCGACTCCTGCGTGGAGGTCGTAAGGATGGAGAAAGCCTTCGCGGCCTTCGGTGGACTCGGGCGAAAAACGATCTGTTGGAAGTAAATCGACAAACATAGCTGCCGCACGCACCGCGTTGATCATGCGTCCCTTAGCAATCGCCGGGTGAATGTTAGAGCCTTTGAAACGAACGATAGCCATATTTGCTGAAAAAGTCTCTTCATCAATCTGGCCTTGGTCGCCACCGTCCAGGGTATATCCGACCATCGGTGCGATCGGTCGTTCGCTCTGCGAATGTGAAGCAAGCTTTTCATGTGTGATGTGACGTGTGCCTTGTCCAATTTCTTCGTCGCAAGTGAAGAGAATGCGAACTGGTCCGTGTTCGATTTTACTGCTGTTTGGATGTTCGTTTCCTTGTTGGCTCATGAGGTTAGAAGCCAACTGCATGATCACCGCAACGCCGGCTTTGTCATCGCCGCCGAGCAATGTTGTACCGTCGGTTACCACAAGTGTTTTCCCGATCATATTGAACATGTCTGGACAACTCGCCGGGTCAATAACAGCCCCCGATGAACCAAGTGTTATCGGCTTTCCATCGAAGTTCTCTATCACCTGCGGCTTAACATCCACCCCAGGTGCTTCAGGTGAAGTATCCACATGCGAATTCAAAAGAATCATGGGAGCGGTTGCAAACTCTTGAGAAGACGCAGGGATCGTAGCCCAAACCATCCCAAACTCATCCTGGATACAATCGCGAACCCCCATCGCTAAAAGCTCGTCGCATAGCAGCTTTCCAAGAACTAACTGCGAGGAACTACTTGGATACGTTTCACTGGTCGGGTCTGCCGAGGTTCCAAGATTGACATAACGAAGAAAGCGTTCTAAAAGCGGACTGCGAATATCGATGGCCATAAAATCTGTCTACCGTGAATACTAAAATGTAATACCTGATCCGCCGAGCTTAGGGACGTTTGCCGATTTTACTCGATCAGTAGCAATCGCAACATTCGTGGATGTTCTCACCGTAACTTGAAGAATACCAAGTAAATTTTAGCTACGCGTGAGTTGACCTTCGTAATCAAAGGATCGATTACAAAAATGTTACTTCATCATTCTTCGTAGCTCGAGAGCGTCGCTGGCATCCTTGGCACGACCTGTCGATTCTTTATTGCGAAGTAACATTTCGGGAGATATGACTGGGATACGAAGCCCTTCCAAATCGATGAAGAGGCAGGTTGATTCCACTTCGTTGAAAGTTACACCATCGATCTTGGTAAGAATATCGATCCGCAAAGGGGGGCGTCCTAGCATTAATACTTTGCCAAAAACCAGAATCGGTGTGGACAGGTTAGGAAGTGACCCACCGAACCCGAAATCAGTCAAAGCACTTCGGAGGAGTTGTTCGTTTTCGTCTGAAAGGGCAACAAAAAAATCGATGTCACCGGTCGCCCGTGGATTTCGGTAGAGGTTGTAAGCGTATCCCCCAATCATCACAAATCGAACGTTGGTAGAGATCATCAA